>CACATS010000013.1 GCA_902535505.1 uncultured Pelagibacteraceae bacterium
CTTTATCTTGAGGCTGTATATGTTCCTCTAACTCAATTTTACTTAGTGAAAGTAAATCTTTAATTAAGCTTTCCATCCTATCAGCTTGCTCAAGCATTATCGGTATGAATTTTTTTTGTGCTTCTAAATCATCTTTCGCATGTCCGCTTATAGTTTCTAGAAATCCTTTAATAGAAACTAAAGGTGTTTTAAGTTCATGGCTTACATTGGCTACAAAATCAGATTTGAACCTTTGCGCTTTTATAATATCAGTTAAATCTTTTAGAAATAAAACAACTGAGTCAGGATCATCGACATATGAGGTCGGTCCAGAGAATAGATGAACTTTAAAGAACTGAAATGAGGGAGAGGATAATTCTAAATCCATAGTAATTGTCTCTTTTTTTAAAAGCACTAAATCAATATTTTGGAGTAAATCAGGAACTCTCAATAAAGTAGCCACGTGCTTATTTAAATTATTTTCTCCAAATTTTTTTTTTGCACTATTATTAAAAAATTTGATATTTTTAAATTTATCTACAATTAAAATTAGATCATCAATTTGATTTATAATCTTTACTTGCTCATTAGTTTTTTCAATATTTTCATTGGTGATGTCTTCTATTCCCTCTTCATTATTACTTGGTTTGTTCTCTCTCTTAATATCGGATCTTGCCTCCATACCTGCTACAATTGATTTTCTGGATACTGCAATTACTACGATCACAATTATTCCAGCAAGAGAGTAAAATAATAATTCCATGATTTGATTATACTTTAAAGATATAGACTAAAGAAATATTTTTTAGCGGTTTGATACCGCACTATTTAAAAAGATTTTTGCGCAATTTTCCCAGGTATATTTTTTTGCATGCTCAATGCAAGCGCTTCTATCTGACTTAAGAGCTTCAAGTGCTGCTTTTTTAAGATCGTTGTTTAACGAGCCAATGTTTGTACCGTTAAAAATATCTTTTGGTCCTGCTACTGGGTAAGCAGCTACTGGCAATCCACATTTTAAAGCTTCTATAATTACAATTCCAAAAGTATCTGTTTTGCTCGGGAAAACAAAAACATCAGAAGAAGCAAAGTAACTTGCAAGCTCACCATTTGTTCTCTCTCCTTTAAATATTGCTTCAGGGTATTCCTTTTTAAGTTTATCTAAATCAGGTCCTTTACCAACAACTAGTTTCGTGCCTTCTAACTCTAAATCCAGAAATGCTCTGATGTTCTTCTCAATAGATACCCTACCCACATAAAGATAAATTGGTCTTTTATACTCTAAATTAATCTTTTTAGGCTTTTGAAATGCCCCGTGGTTTGCCCCTCTGGTCCAAACAACCATCTTATCCTTATCAAAACCAATTTCTTGAAGTTCATCTTTCATTGATTGAGTTGTTACTAAAATTTTTTCCGCCTTTGAATGAAATCCTTTAAGGAACTTTTGAGCAAGCTTAATTGGCAAATAAGGATAGTATAGCTTCAAATATTTATCAAATTGAGTATGGTAGGACGTGGTAAACTTAAGCTTATTTTTTACACAATATCTTTTTGCAAATATTCCTATCGGGCCCTCTGTAGCTATGTGAATTATGTCAGCATCGGCTTTAGAAATTAATCTACCTACTCTAGGCCAAACATTAAGAGAAAGTTTTATTTCATTATATTTTGGCATTGGCACAGTAAAAAATTGATTAGGTTCGATATATTCAACCTGATGTCCAATTTTTTTTAATTCATCGCCAAGATTTTTTAAAGTTCTACAAACACCATTCACTTGCGGATACCAGGCATCAGTAACGATTAAAATTTTCATTTATTTATTTACTACTTTTAGATATGGCTTGTAATCGACAACATCACCTCTGATTTTGTCCCAGTCAATAACTTCCATGCGACCATCGAAATGTTCTACCAAGAAAGTTGCACCTTCTACCCAATCACCACAATTTAAATATCTCACACCATCTAAGACTTGATCGGCAGAATGATGAATATGACCACAAATTATACCATCAACATTTTTTCTTTTAGCATAAGTTGCTAAAGTTTTTTCATAATCGCCTATATATTTTACAGCGTTCTTTACTTTGTGTTTTAAATATTTTGCTAAAGACCAATTACCCTTTTTAAATAATCTTCTAAAAAAATTGATAACAACATTAAACTCAAGTAAAAAACTATAAGCAATAGCTCCTACTTTTGATAACCATGGAGCATATTTCATCACTCCATCCCAGGCATCACCATGAACAACAATATACTTTTTATTATCTGAGCTTACATGTATGGCTCTATTTACAACTTCAATATCACCAAAATGTAATGGTAAAAATTTTCTGAAGACATCATCATGATTTCCTACAATATATTTTACTTTTGTTCCATGTCTTGCTTTTCTTAATGTTTTTTGAATCACATCATTATGTTCTTGAGGCCAGTAAAATTTTGTTTTTAAAGCCCAAACATCAATGATATCACCAACAAGATATAAATTCTCTGACCTTGAATGTTTGTAAAATTCTAATAATTTGTTTGCTGCACTTTTTCTATGTCCAAGGTGCACGTCGGAAATAAAGATGCTTTTGTAATTTAAAATCTTTCCCTTAGATTTAGTTTGAATTGTTTCCATATTTTTTATAAAACGAACCTCTAGTACAAGTAGAATCATAAATATGTTACAGAATTGTTAAAATATGAATAAAAAATTGAATTTTGCGGTTATATTTAATGCTAATGCAGCAGGTGGTAGAAAACTTAAATTAATTAATAAGGTTATTTATCTTTTGGAAAAAAATCACCTTGTAGATCTTTTTAAAACTGAAAGCGAAGATCATGCAAGAAAAGTGTTTAAAGAATTATCTAATAAAAAATTTGATCGGTTAGTATTTGCTGGCGGTGACGGGAGCGTATGTTTTGGTATTAATGAAATGTTTAAAAGTGATAATCTAAAAGACAAATTAGTTGGATACATACCTGCTGGCACTGCAAATATTTTACAAATAGAAACTCAAATTAAGAAAAAGGCGGAGGAGATTTACAACGTCCTAGTATCAGATAATCATAAGAAAATTTCATTAGCAAAAATAAATGATAAGTACTTTTTCTTGATGGCTGGTGTAGGTTTTGACTCTCGAATTGTTGAGTCCATAAATACTAATATTAAAAAGTATCTTGGAAAAGTAATTTTCGCTTTAAAAGGTTTTCAGCATTTTTTATTTTTAAAAAATAATAAAATGGAGGTTAAGGTAGATAATGAAAAAATTATGGCTGATTGGATTTTATGTACTAATTCAAAATACTATGCTGGTCCCCATTCTATAACTAATGATACCAATATATTTGAAAACAGGATAGTGGCTTACATATTTAAAGACCTGACCAGAATAAAATTACTTTATTATGTTTGGTTAATTTTAACCAAAGGCGACTTAACTCCTGCAAAAAGTGTAATTAAAAAAGAATTGAACAGATTAAAAATAAATGGTGTAAACAATAAAGTTCTATCACAAGTTGATGGTGAAAATTGTGGTTACGTAAACAGTCTTGAAATCCAAAAAACAGACAGATTTATAAATTTATTAGTTCCGTAGGATTTTCTAAATCTTTTCAACTTTTAGTTTAAAAGATTTTTCTTAATTTCATTTGAAAAATTTTTTAGATTATTTTAGATTTTTCTTTTTTGGAGGAAAAATATGAAAAAAAAGTTAAAAAAAAAAAACGAAAAGAAAAAGAAAAAAATACTAAAATCAATCGATAAGCTTAAAAATAAGATAAGCACTAAACAAAAAAAACTATCAAAGATTGATCTAAAGATAGCTAGTATCGAGAAAAAAATCGCTGAAAAAAGAGCTAACAAAAATAAAGAACCTATCACAGCATCTTTAAATAATTAGTTTATAAAGTAATTAAATGCCCCTGATTTAAAAACATCAGGGGTTTACTTTAATTTACCAAAAAGGTTTAAAAGTATAACTCCTGAAACAATTAAAATTAATCCAACAGTACCATAAAGATTAGGAGTTTGATTATATTTAAATATTCCAAATAAAGTAACCGCGGTTATCGTTAATGCTCCGTAAGTGGCATAAGTAAATCCAACAGGTATTATAGTCATTGCCCTAGATAAACAAAAAATACAAACAACAATACTTGTAATGCAAAAAATTGTTGGTGTGAGCTTGGTAAAACTTTCTGTAGTTTTAAGAAAACCGTTAGTGGCAATACCTGTTATGATTGCAACAATTAAATAAATATATCCACTAAATAAACTTATACTTTTCATTGTGCTTTTGCGAACTGACCTCCATCTTTATATCTCCATAACCATTTTTTCATTTCTTCTTCAACATCTGCTGGGTCTACATCAAGATCTTTAAGTGTTAGATGGCTATTGGAAACAACATTATCTGCTTCAGACAAAATTTCACATTGGTCTCTAGTTAAAATTGGAGGGAAAGGAAGTAAATCCGTTATAGTACTCTGTATTTTTGCAATAGGCATTGGCATTTCAACAACAAATCTTTTTTTATTAATAGTTGATAAAATTGACTTAACCATATCTCCAAAACTAATTATTTTTGGTCCTCCGATTTCATAGATTTTGCTTTCGTTATTTTTAATTTCAATTGCCTTTACAATAGAGCTTACGACATCTGAAACTAAGATTGGTTGAAACTTATAATTTTTTCCTACAACTGGAATTACAGGCAATATACTTAATTTCGAAAATAGATTAGTAAAATTATCTTCAGGACCGCAAACTACACTGGGTCTAATAATTACTGTTTTTTTAAAATTATCAAGTGCATTTTTTTCACCTAGAAATTTTGATTTTTGATAAAGAGATTTTGATTTATCATTAGCTCCAATTGCACTGATATGGATAAATTTTTTTACATCTGACTTAGAACAAATCTTAGCTACAGCTTCAGGAATTTTTGAGTGAATATTATAAAATTTTTGTTTTCTATTTTCAAAGAGGATACCAATTAAATTTACGACTACATCTGAATTTTTAATTGCTTCTTTTAATTCGGAAAAATTATTTGGATTCCAATCTAAAAGTTCTATAGCCCCTGGCGTAGCTTGTGTCTTCAAATAGCCTTTTTGGAAGGCTTTTCTAGTGGTAATAATGCATCTGAAGTTTTTATTGGTCAAATTTCGAACAAGATATCTTCCTATAAATCCACCACCACCTAAAATTGTGCAAATTTGATTTTTCATGGTATTTAAAGTTATATATGAAAATAACAAAGATTAAAGAGGACATAACTTCTGAAATTGCTAGTTCATTTAAGAATAGTGTTGCGATAGATACCGAAGCAACAGGTCTTCAAATACCAGAAAGAGATAAACTAAGTCTTATTCAAATATGTGATGAGGATAAAAACGTTTTTATTATTCAGCCTAATAAAAATAGTTTCAAAGCTCCAAATCTTGTTTCTATACTTGAGAATGATAAAATTTTAAAAATTGGTCATTTTTTAAGATTTGATAAAAACGCTCTAGAGTTTTTTTTAAAATGTAAAATAAAAAATATTTTTGACACGAAAATAGCTTCAAAAATTGTAAGAACTTATACTGATGCCCATGGGCTTAAAAATTTAATTCAAGAGTTTTGTAATAAATCAATAGATAAAAGATACGGTAGCAGTGATTGGAATAAAGATATTAATGATCTATCTGATAAGCAGCTAGAGTATGCTGCTAATGATGTAATTTACTTACACAAGATTAAATCTGAATTAGAAACAATGCTCATAAGAGAAAAGAGAATGGATATATTTAAAAAATGCCTTACTTTTTTAGATACAAGAGTTGAACTAGATCAGAAAGGGTTTAAAGAGGATATTTTCGAACATTAATGAATAAAAAAAATTATATATCTTTAGCTAACAAATCAGCAAATACTCAAATTAAAGAATTATCGAAAATTAAAAAGGTTTTTAATAATAGTTTTATCAAAGCTGTGGATTCAATTTTGAGCTGTAAAGGAAAAGTAATTTTTGCTGGTATTGGTAAATCAGGTTTAATAGCAAGAAAAATATCTGCAACTTTTTCAAGCGTCGGTATTCCAAGTTTTTTTTGTGATCCTGCACAGGCCTTACATGGGGATATGGGACAAATAGAAAAGAAAGATTTGTTGATAATTTTTTCCTACTCAGGGAATACATCTGAACTGACAAACATGATCAAGTATGCGAACAGATTTAGAATAAAAATTATTGGAATAGCATCTAAACCAGATAGCCTTTTATTAAAAGCAAGTGATATAAAGTTGATACTTCCGAAGGTAAGAGAGGCAGATGTAACAGGTATGGTACCTACGTCAAGTACATCAATAACGTTATTATTAGGAGATTGTTTAGCTACAACTGTGATGTATCAAAAAAAATTTTCTAAAGAAAAGTTCAAAGTTTTTCATCCTGGTGGAAATATAGGAAACTCTCTCCTGCTTGCAAAAGATATAATGGTTTCTGGAAAAAAAATGCCAGTAATTAATTATAAAAAAAATTTTAAAGAAGCTTTAAAGATAATGAACCAAAAGAAGCTAGGTATTGTTGTTATTACAAAAAATAAATTTATAAAAGGATTGGTAACAGATGGAGATTTAAGGAGAGAGCTCAAAAACAACTCTATAAATAAAGATTTAAATAAATTAATGACTAACACACCATTAGTGGTAAATGAAAATATGCCAGCGTCAAAAGCTTTAGGAATAATGAATGAAAAAAAAATAACCAGCATATTAGTTGTTCCTGACAAAGATTTAAAAAAATCCAACAAAAGGTTAAAAGGTATTATTCATATTCATTTTCTTTTACAAAGCGGGGCTAGATGACAGAAAGAAAGAAGAAATTAATAACTATTCAAATTAGTTTACTAATAATAGGATCTTTAATAATTCTATTTACTTATTCAGATTTAAACTTTTCAGATGAAGAAAAAATCTTAACTACTGAAACACAAAAGAGAATAGATGAACAATTGAAAAATGAATCTCAAGATGGGGATATATTTTTTAATATTGAATATTCGGGTCTAGATTTAGCTGGCAACAGATTTATCCTTAAATCTAAAGAAGCTCTCAACAAAAAAGCAAGTCAAGAAATAGTTAAAATGAAATTCGTAGAGGCTTTTTTTTATTTTAAAGATGGGACAGTGCTTAAAATCTTATCAGAACGCGGTATTTACAATAATAAAACTTTAGACATGAGCTTTGATGGAAATGTTAAAGCAAAGTATGAAGGAAGTGAACTTTTTGCCCAAAAAGCTGAATATTCAAACTCAAAAAGTTTTTTAATAATTTCAAATGAAGTAAAAGTTAAGGATTACAGAGGAACTATGTTTGCAGATAAACTTTTTTTTGATATAAAAAAACAAACGTTAAATATTGCCTCTACAAAAAATGAAAATGTTAATGCAAATGTAAATCTAAAATGAAAAAAGGTTTTAGAATATTAAAATTTAAAAAAGACAAGCCTATTTTTGAGGTTAAAGATGTAAGTAAATCTTTTGGTGGAAGACCTATTTTGAAGAAACTTTCACTTAAAGTTTTTCCCGGTGAATGTGTTGGTGTTTTAGGACCAAATGGGTGTGGAAAAACTACTTTATTTTCAATGTGTATTGGAGAACAAAATGTTGAAGGCGGTAAAATTTATCTTAACAATAAATCAATTGAGCAAATTCCAATTCATTTAAGATCTAAAGAAGGGCTAGGTTATCTTCCGCAACAAAGAAGTGTTTTCAACATGTCTGTTTACGATAATATTTTAGGTATTGCTCAAATCTCAATGAGAGGTTCAGAAAATCAAAAATCTATAACTGAAAAGCTTTTAGATGAATTTAATCTGCAACATTTAAGAACTTTAAATGCTTCAGTTTTATCTGGAGGAGAAATTAGACGACTTATGATGGCAAGAATTATGATAAATAAACCAAAAATAGTTTTACTCGATGAACCTTTAGCCGCACTAGATCCTTTAGTAATCCAAGATATACAAAAATATATCCTAAAAATTCAATCAAGCGGAACCGCTATTTTAGTTACAGATCATAATGTAAAAAATTTATTTGATATAACAGATAGAAGTTATGTATTAGGAGAAAACACAGTTATTGCAGAAGGTACTTCAAGAGAACTTCTGAAATCTTCAAAGGCCATTGAACATTATTTCGGTTCCCAATTTTCCTAAAAAATAATGTTATCTAGAAGTTTTAATCTTACATCTTATAATAAAATACAATCCTTTAAAAAGGTTATTGAGGTAGATCCTGATAAGTCAATTTCTATTAGAAGTTTTTTAATAGGTGCTATTAGCTTCAATGTTTCATCAGTAAAAAATGTTTTGGAGTCTGAAGATGTTTTCTCAACAATAAAATGTCTTAAAAGTTTAGGAGTTCAAATAAAAAAACAAAAATCTAAAAACTATCTTATTTACGGAAAAGGCTTAGGTTCACTGTTTGCCAAAAAGAATACTACTTTAAATTTTGGAAATTCCGGAACTTTGGCAAGACTTTTAATCGGAATTTTATCAACCACACCTGATATTGAAGTAAAAATAAAAGGGGATGATTCATTGAATAAAAGAAGTATGAAAAAATTAATTTTATTGATGTCCGACTTTGGGGCCACCTTTTTACCAAAGAATAGGTTTTTTTTTCCATTAAAATTAAATTCTACTAATTTACCTATAGGCATCAAATACAAGGCAGGCGTATCTGCACAATTAAAAAGTGCAGTAATTTTTGCAGGGCTTAATTCTTATGGAAATACAGAAATTAAAGAAAAAGATAAAAGCAGAGATCACACTGAAAATTTATTAAAAGAAAATTCTCAGGCTATTAGGATTATTAACAGAAAAGAAAAAAGAATAAAAATTTTTGGAAAAAAGCATTTAAATCCAATAAATATAAATGTACCTGGTGACCCATCATCAGCAGCATTTGTTACAGCACTAACTTTACTTAATAAAGGCTCATCTATAAAAATTAAAAATGTTGGTCTTAATCCAACTAGAATTGGGTTTTATAAAATTTTAAAGACGCGGGGAGCAAATATTAAGTTTAAAAACGTAAAAAAGAAAAATAATGAAATAAGTGGGGATATTTTGGTTTTTAATAGTAAATTAAAACCGATAAGAGCGTCAAAAAAATATTATGTAAATTCTACAGATGAATATCCCATACTTTTTATTATCGCGGCATTAACTAAGGGTATTTCTATCTTTGAAGGTATTAAAGATCTTGCAAATAAGGAAAGTAATAGAATTGCCGAAATGCAAAATGTTTTATCTCAAATAGGTATTAAAAGCATCTCGTTAAAAGATAAATTAAAAATCTATGGGAAAGGATTGTTTAATGCTAGTAATAAAAAAATTAATGTTTCTAACTTAGGTGATCACCGGATATGTATGTCTTCATTTATTTTAGCAATTTTAACCGGTGCTAAATTAAGTGTAAAAAATTTTGAAACGGTTTTTACATCATCACCCTCATTTTTGAAAATAATGAAATCACTCGGAGCAAAATTTGAAATACAAAAATAAATCTTTTCAAATTTCTTGTGATGGAGGCGCAGCTACAGGAAAATCTACAGGGGCAGAACTCATAGCTAAAAAGTATAAACTCAAATTTCTATCTTCAGGGTTATTATACCGATATGCAGCTTTCTTAATCCTTAAAAATCAGCCCAAAAATAGAATTGACTTTTTAAAAATTAAGTTTAAAAATTTAAAATTAAAAAATCTAAAATCTTTAAGTTTACAAACTCCAAAAATTTCAAAATTTAGTGCTGAAATAGCAAAAATAAAAAAAATAAGGCAAATTTTGAAAAAATATCAAATTGACTTCTCAAAAAAAAATAAAAATTGTTGTATCGAAGGAAGAGATATATCAACTAATATTTTGCCTAAATCTGATATTAAATTTTTTTTTATTTGTAATTTAAATTTAGCTGCAAAGAGAAGATATAAAGAGCTGAAAAAAATTAACCCTCAAATTGATCTAAAAGGTGTAAAAAAAGCCTTGAGAGTGAGAAATTCGTTAGATAAAAAAAGAAAAAACTCCCCTTTACTTAAACATAGAGATTCGGTAGTAATCGACACCGGAAAATTAGATAAACAAGCTATGTTAGTTAAAATGTCTAAAACTGTGGAAAGAATATTAAAAAATAAATATGTCAACAGAACAAGAAATTAAAAACCCCAACCCATTACAAAAAGAATTCCAAAACCTCTTAGATAAAGATTTTAAAGACAGAAAACTCAAAGAAAATGAGATTGTTAAAGCTACAGTAACTGAAATTACTAAAAATTTTATTGTTGTAGATTGCAAAGCTAAAATGGAAGGGATGATACCAATAGAAGAATTTAAAAATGATAACGAACTTGAAAAATTAAAAGTCGGATCATTAATAGACGTTTATCTAGAAAGAATTGAAAGCTTTAAAGGTGAGATAGTAATATCTAGGGATAAAGCAAGAAAAATGAAAGCTTGGAAAAAAATGGAAAAGGTATTTGAAACTCAGGAGGAAATGACAGGATATATCACTGGAAAAGTAAAAGGTGGTTTTATTACTACAGTTGAAGGGTTGCCTTGCTTTATGCCTTCTTCACAAATTGACGTTAGGCCTTTGAAAAGAATCGATCATCTTATGAACACGCCAGTAAAAGTTATTGCAACTAGGATAGATAAAAATAGAGGTAATGTTTGTGTTTCAAGAAGAGCTGTACTTGAAAAAAGTAAAAATGCAGAAATATCAGAGGCTTTAAAGAATATTAAAGAGGGTGATATTATTGAAAATGCAATAGTTAAAGCAACTACTGACTGGGGCATATTTTTAGACATCAACGGCATAGACGCGTTGTTGCATGTTTCGGATTTAAGCCACGGTAGAGTAAAAAAGCCGGCAGACCTAGTTACTATTGGACAGAAACTAAAAGTGAAAATTACAAAAATAGATGAAAAAACGAATCGTGTTTCAGCATCTATAAAAGCCTTAACCGAAGATCCTTATTCAAATATTGAAGCGAAGTATAAAGTTGGCGAGATTTATGAAGGAGAAGTTACAAAAATAATGGATTATGGTTGTTTTGTTAAAATTGAAGATGGTATTGAAGGTTTGATACATAATTCAGAATTAGACTGGACAAATCGAAATATAAAACCAAGTAAAGTTTTATCGGTATCTCAAAAAATAAAATTTAAAATTGTAAACATTGATAAAGATACAAAACGTGTGTCTTTGTCCTATAAAGCAATCACTGAAAGCCCGTGGGAAAAAATTAAAGAAAAAATTAATCAAGAAACAAAAATTAAGATTACTAATATTACTGATAAAGCGATCTTTGGGGAAGTATTAGATTCAGGTTTGTCAGGTATGCTTCACTACAAAGAGATTTCATACAATGAGAATATAGAAGATTTAAAAAAATTTAAGAAACACGATATCATAAACGTTAAAATTATAGAAATAAAAGACGAAAAGATCAGATTTTCAAAAAGATCGTTAGACAAGGATCCATTAGATTGGTTTAAAGACAATAATAAAAAAGTTGGAGATGTAATTACTACAAAAATTCATGAAGTTTTAAAAACTGGTGTTAAAGTTTCTATAGACAAAGATAAAAAATTAATCATCCCGATAAAAAAAATTGATTTAGCAAAAGATGCAGCTGACGCAAGACCAGAGGTATTTTCACCAGGAAACGCTTTAGATGCAAAAATTACTGAGTTAGATTTAAAAACTAGGAAAATAAAGTTAAGCGTCAAAGCTGCTCAAATTGATGAAGAGAAATCGCTGATAGCTAAATTTGGTGAAGGTGCTACGAAATCTGGAGCTACTCTTAAGGGTATTTTCGAAAAAGCTATAGGAAAAAAAGGAAAAAAAGAAAAATAGTTGTCTCGCCAAAATCTTATTAAAAAACTAAAAAAAAAAAATCCCAACCTTAATAATAAAGAAATAGAAGAGATAATAAATATTTTCTGTGAAACTATTGAAAAAGGGTTGAAACAAGATCGAAAAATTGAGTTAAGAGGCTTTGGAACTTTTTTTACAAAAAAAATTAAAGAAAAATATAATGCTCGAAATCCAAATACTAAGGAATTAATATATGTCCCTGCAAAAAATAAGGTAAGATTTAGACCAAGTAGAAAACTCAAAAGTTTTATAAACGAATGAAAAAACAAAAAATATTTATAGCTTGTGACACTACCAGTCTCAAAAAAATAAAAAAAATAATAAAAGAAACACAAAATTCAAAATTAATTTTTGGATATAAATTCGGCTTACAATTTTTAAACTCTAAAAATGGAAGAAAATTTGTTTCAAGTCTTAAAAATAAAATTACATTTGGAGACTATAAGTTAGCAGATATACCAAATACTTGTGCGTCTGCAATTAAAGCTGTTAGAGATTTAAAATTGAATTATATTACTATTCATATTAGTTCAGGTTTAAAAGCTCTCAAAGCTGCAAAAAAGGTTTCGGGAAAAACTAAATTAATTGGAGTTACTATTCTCACTTCACTAGATAATAAATCTTTAAAAGAAATAGGATTTGAAAAAGAGGTTAAGAAATTGGTGCTTCATCAAGCTAAATTAGCATCAAAAGCAAAATTAGATGCAATCGTATGTAGTCCTCAAGAAATTAAAATTGTGAAAAAAGTTTTTAAAAAAGAAATAATTACTCCTGGAATTAGATTATCAGGAGACAGTAAAGACGATCAAATAAGAGTTATGACGCCTAGACAAGCTTTTCAAAATGGGGCAACAGCTTTAGTTATTGGCAGGAGCTTAACTGATAATATTAAAAAGAATATGCAGAGGCTCTCCAAAGAACTTAATTAAGATGAGAGTAAAAGTTTGCGGCTTACACCCTATAAGAGATGTTCAGCTTTGTATTGATCTTGGAGTAAACTTTTTAGGATTTGTTTTTTATAAAAATTCTCCACGAAACCTAAACTTAGAAGATATTCATAAATTAAAAGAATATGATAAAAAAAATTCATTTTTTACCGCTGTTACAGTTGATCCAACAAACGAGTTTATTAAAAAAACGATTTTAGGGAACTTTGATTACATTCAGCTTCATGGATCAGAAACAAATGATAGAGTAGGAGAGATCAAATCGATGGGGTTGAAGATAATTAAAACTGTTAAGGTTAAAAATGATTCTGACATAAAAAATTATAAGCAATATGAGAATGCTGATATTATTTTATTTGATACACCAGGTATGGAAAAATCTATTGAGTTTCCAAAAAATTTAATCTCAAGAATTCCAAAAGGTGAAAAATATGCTCTTGCAGGTTCAATTTCTCAGAATAATATTGAAAATATTGCAAAATTAGGAGTTACCTTTTGTGATTTGTCCAGCAGCTTGGAATCAGGTACACAATTAGGATACAAAGATCACCATAAAATTAAAAGTTTTATAAAAAAGATAAATGAAATTAAAAATTAGAAAAAATTTAGCTCTAATTGACCAGCATGATAAGAATTTTATGTACGGTGGAAGGTTTGGGGGAAATTTTATACCTGAAACTCTAAAAAAACCAGTGGATGATTTGACAAAATTATTTACGAAATTAAGAAAAGATAAAAAATTTCTCAAGGAAAGAGATAATTACTTTAAAACGTATGTAGGTACCCCTACGCCATTTATTAAACTTGATAATTTGACTGATCATCTTGGAGGAGCACAAATTTATGCTAAAGTAGTTTCTGAAGCCAATGGTGGAGCTCACAAAATCTACAATGCTACTGTTCATTGTCTAATAGCTAAAAAAGCAAAAAAAAAATATATTGTAGGTGATACTGGAGCTGGATACGCAGGAAAAATGCTCTCAATGGCAGCTAAAAAATTTGGCCTTAAATGTAAAATTTTTATGGGTGCTAAAGATATTAAAAGACAAAGACCTAACGTTGAAGCTATAAAAAAAAATGGAGCAGAAATAGTTTCTGTTACTACAGGAAGTCAAACACTTGTTGATGCTGTAAGCGAGTGTATGCGATACTGGGTTTCGAATTGTGATACAACGCATATGTGCGTAGGGAGCACTGTAGGTCCAAATATTTTTATTAAAATTTGTGCTTGGAGTACAGCTCAAATTTCAAGAGAATTGTTCAGTCAAGTAGAAGAGGAATTTGGAAAGATTCCAAGAAGGTTAAAATTAATTAATTGTGTTGGAGGTGGTAGTTCTGCAGCCGGTTTCTGGAATGAATTTATGAACACCAATGCAGAATTCATTGGAGTTGAAGCTGGTGGACCAAAAAATAGCAAGTTACATGCTGCACCATTAACTAATGGATCTAAAATTGGCATTCTTCATGGGGCCGCTCAATATGTAATACAAGATAAAGAAGGTCAAATAGGTTCAACTGAATCTATTTCCGCAGGATTAGACTATCCTGGTATATCTCCTTTGCATTGTTTCCTTAAGGATGCAAAAAGAGCAAGATATACCTCAGCTAATGATGAGGAAGCACTAAGTGCATATAAATTAGTTTCAAGACTTGAAAATATTTCACCTTCACTAGAACCTTCGCATGCTTTTGCAGAAGCAATCAAGTTAGCTCCTAAGTTAGACAGCTCAGAGGTTATAATTGTGAATTCTTGTGGAGATAGTATTAAAGACAAGGATATTATAAAAAAAAAATTAGGATCATATACAAGATGAAGTCTAAAATTGCCCTAGCTTTTCGCAATTGTAAAAAAGAAAAAAGACCTGCTTTAATTACTTACACAGTTGCTGGAGATAATACCAAAAATAATTCTCTTAAAATATTAAATGCGATATCTAAACATGCTGATATTCTTGAGCTTGGATTCCCCCACAACACCCCTATCGCTGATGGTGGGCAGATACAAGGTAGCTCATATCGAGCTTTAAATAATGGGATAAAATTAAAAGATGTTTTTCAAATTGTTAAAAAATTTAAAAAAAATAATCCAAATAAACCAATTATTTTGATGGGTTATTTTAATTTGATTTATCAAAACGGTGAAAATAACTTTCTTAAAAGTTGTAAATTATCGGGAGTAGATGGCTTAATTATAGTTGATCTCCCTTATCCTGAAAATAAGAATTTTGCAAATAAGTGCAAGAAAAAATCAATAAGTTTTATTCAGTTGTTATCACCTACTACATCAAAAGAAAGAATGAGAAAAATTATTAAGGACTCACATGAGATGATTTATTATATATCTATGCTTTCAACGACAGGAGGAAAACTTAAAGTTTCACCAAAAAAAATTCTACAAAACTATAATACGATAAAAAGAATCAATCCCCAAAAAAACCTTGTTATTGGATTCGGAATAACCGAAAAAACAATTTCTTCCCTAAAATCGGCAAATGGGTTGGTTGTAGGCAGTATGTTGTGTAAAATAATAACAAAATCATTAAAAATGAGACAAAATCCTGTCACAAAGTTAGCTAAAGTTGTATACAATCTCAAAAATAAAATTTTATGAATTGGATAACAAAATTTATCAAACCAAAAATAAATTCCTTATTTAAAAAAAGGCCGTCGAAAGTTGAAGAAAATCTTTGGACTACTTGTGGCTGTAAAAACTTAATTTATAAAGAAGACATGGTCACCAATCAAAAGGTTTGTCCTAAATGCGGAGAACATCACAAACTTACTTGCAAAGAAAGATTTGAAACTTTTTTTGATGACAAGGAATTTGAATTAATTGAAACTCCTCTTCCAAAAGATGACCCTTTAAATTTTGTAGATAAAAAAAAATATACAGATCGTTTGAAAGCGGCTCGTGAATTGACTGGTCAAGATGATGCTGTACTTATTGCAAAAGGCAAAGTTCAAGGAATTGATGTAGTAACAGGAGCTCAAGATTTTAGATTTATCGGTGGATCGTTCGGCGCTGCATCTGGAGAAGCTTTTATTGCTGGAGCTCAAAATGCAATAGAAAATAATTATCCATATATATTTTTTAGCTGTTCAGGAGGACAAAGAATGCATGAAAGTTCCATAGCATTAATGCAAATGTCAAGAACTGCCTTAGCTGTAAATGAGTTGAAGAAAAAAAATATTCCTTTTATCGTTATTTTGACAAATCCAACAACAGGTGGGGTTACTGCTTCTTGGGCAATGTTAGGGGATATTTTAATTAGTGAACCAAAAAGCGTAATTGGTTTTGCTGGACGTAGAGTAATACAAGATACTGTAAGAGAAACTTTGCCAGATGATTTTCAAACTGCTGAATATGTTAAAGACCATGGTGGATTAGATTTAATTGTAGAGAGAAAGTATTTAAATTCTACAATAGGAACTTTGTTAAATGTTCTATTGAAAAAGGCTGAGGCTCAAGCTAAAAAAGATTCTAATGTCACAGTCGATCAATCTTTACAATCAGCTAGCTAATCACAAACTATTTAATAAATCTGTTAATTTTAGTCTCAAAAGGATCAAATTAGCTTTAAGTTTATTAGAACATCCTGAGAAAAGACTTAAAAATGCAATTTCAGTTATTGGAGAATCTGGTAAATTTACCACTTTATTTTCTTTAAAATCATTCATCGAAGCTAATAATCAAAAGGTAACGACTCATGTTTCGCCTTCTCTTAGAGACATAAAGGAAAGATTTTACATGGGTGATAAATATTTAGATCATAAAGAAATTAAAAAAACTATAAAACAAATAGAAAAATTAAATATCCCTTTAACAGTTTTTGAATGTCTTACTTTAGTTTATATTATAAATGCTTCAAAAATAAACGCTGACTATAATATACAAGAAACGGGTGCTCTCTGGAGACTAGACTCTAATAATATAAATGATTTTCCAAGACTTCAGATTTGCACAAATATCAATAAACAACATTTAAATTTTTTAAAACGAAAAACTTTGGATGAGGTTATTAGAGAAGATGTCGGATTTCTTAGTAATTTTACAAATATTTATATAGGTAAACAGACACCATATGTTTTAAGAAAAATTAAGACACTTTTAAAAAGTAACAAAAGTAAAATTATTTATCCAAACACATGGAAACTTATTAAAACGGGCAACCATTACTACTATCAAGATAAAAAATTTAAAATAAAACTTAATACTAAAAATGTTTATTCTAAAGGAATGTTTGAAAATGTTTGCCTTGCTATAAAAGTAGCTCTTGATCTTAATATAGATAAAAAAGTCATTCAAAAAGCATTGCCATTACTATCTTTTGAAGGTCGATTTCAATACTTAAATAAAGGTAAAATTAAAAACAAACTAAATAGAAATGAATTCATCATGATCGATGGAGCGCATGCTACTGCTGATGCACAAAACTTAGCATCATATTTAAAAAAAATTAAAATTCCTAAATATGGAATTTGGGCTATGACTAAAAATAAAGATCCAGATTTATTTATTAAACAACTTAAGGGAGTATTCAAAAAAATTATTACAATGCCAATTGATAATGAGGTCAATTCTGTCTCAGCTCAAGAACTATGTAAAGTAGCAACTGAAAATAAACTTAGTGTAGAAAAAAGCGATAATTTTGCCCAAGCATTAAAGAAGATAAGTAGTAAAGAAAAAAAACTTATTGTTTGTTTTGGCAGTCTGTATAACTGTGGAAATATTTTAAATAAAAATTAAATATGTGGTTTAATGAATTCAAGCATATCTTTTTCGCTTGAAGCACCAACTTTAGTTCCCAAAAGCTTTCCCTCTTTAAATAAAAGAATTGTTGGTACACCTCTCACTGAATACTTAGTTGGCTCATTAGGCTGACTTTCAATATCGTGATAATAACAATCAATCTTGTCTGACATGTCATTTGAAATTTTTTCTACTATTGGTTTAAGCTGTTGACAGGGCCCACACCATGAGGCTGAAAATTGGATTAGTGAAAGTTTGCTACCACCTATTTGATCGCTAAATTTTTCGTCTGTAGAATCTTTGAATGCCATAACCTTTAATTAAGTATTTTTCATTTTTTGTCAACTATGCAGATGAATAATATTTTTCTAAATCTTCAACGTATGCGTTAATATCATCTAATATTTTTAGTTTTTCTGGTTGATTTTCTTTTTCAAATTTTGCTCTTAAAGTATCTATCTCTGAATAAGTTCTTGGAATCGTATTCCAGTTTTCATTATTAGTGCTTAAAAGTTTTTTTGAAATATCTTTATGAATTAAATTAAAGTCAGATTTATTCAAAACCTCAGGTTTTTCCATGTAAAGCAGTTTTTTTCCAAAGTACTGTAACCTCTCATCTTTGAATTTAGAGATGACTTGAAGTTTTTTATCCCAGTCAACACTGTGAAACTCTGGCATTATTTTATTATCTTCTGTTGAAGTAAATTTAGCGTAAATACTTTCCTCGTTATATAAATCTTCTTGTGACTTTGTCTGTTCTTTTTCATCAATTTCAGATCGTTTTACCGAGGAAACCTTTTCCGCAAAAGCTTCATTGTTTTTTATCATTTTGGCTCTTTCCTCTAATTTTTTTGTTCCAATAAGTTTGTACTCATCAAATTGATTTCCATAAGATGGATTCATAATAACTGGATGTTTATTATGTCTAACAGTTCTGATGAATTTTGGTTGTTTTTTCATTGCTGTAGTTAATTCTTTA
>CACATS010000014.1 GCA_902535505.1 uncultured Pelagibacteraceae bacterium
TGTAAGATTTTTTAATCCTTCTCCATAAAACTCTACAAATTTTCCAACTACACCTTTTTTTCTCAAAATTTCAACAATAGTGAGGACTAAATCAGTTGCAGTTGTACCTTCCTTTAACTTCCCTTTAAGTTCTACACCAATTACTTCAGGAATTAGCATGGATATTGGTTGACCCAACATTGCAGCTTCAGCTTCAATACCACCTACTCCCCATCCCAAAACTGACAATCCGTTTACCATTGTAGTATGACTGTCAGTTCCTACTAATGTATCTGGATAAGCATATAAAACATCATCACTTTTAGATGACCATACAACTTTGGACAAATATTCTAAATTAACCTGATGACATATTCCTGTGCCAGGAGGGACTACTCTAAAGTTATCAAAAGCTTTTTGCCCCCATTTTAAAAATGAATATCTTTCCCCGTTCCTAGAAAATTCTTTTTCAACATTTCTTGCAAATGATTTTCCAGATGCATATTCATCTACCATCACTGAGTGGTCTATTACTAAATCTACCGTCGAAAGAGGATTAATCTTTTCAGGATCTTTATTTTTATTTTTTACAGCGTCTCTCATAGCAGCTAAATCAGCGACTGCAGGTATTCCAGTATAATCTTGCATCAAGACCCTTGCTGGCCTATATGCGATTTCTGTATTTGATTTTTTATTCTTTAACCAATCTTTAATTGCTAAAATTTGTTTTTCGTCAACTGAAACTCCATCTTCATGTCTTAATAAATTCTCAATTAAGACTTTCAGAGATATTGGTAGTTTAGAAATCCCGGCTAGTCCGTTACTTTCTGCTTTTTTTAAACTAAAAATTTTAAACTCTTTGCCAGATGATGAGATACTATCTAATGATTTAAATGTGTTTTTGCTATTAAATTTCATTGGCTATACATAGAACAAAATTACGCAAACGATAAGTAAAAAAGACATTGTATAATTAAAATTCTTTATAAATTTATCACTTGTGGCGAATTTTCTCATATATTTTCCCATTAAACACCAAGTTGTTTGGCTTCCAACTGCCATTAAGAACCAAACCGAAGTAAGAATAATTGAGTCTCTTAAGTAATTATTTTGCGTATCAATAAATAAAGAAATAGAGGTCAAGCCAACTATAATGCTTTTTGGATTTACAAATTGAAACCAAAAAGTATTAAGAAAAGTAACAGGCTTTGGGTCAATTTTTTTATTTTTTGTTTGTCCCACAAAAGATAATTTATATGCCATATACATCAAATAAATGGATCCTAATATTTTAATTGTAGTTTGAATAAATTCATATTTTTGAAATAGTTCAGCAGATATTAATTGTAAAAGTATAATTAACAGTGTCCATCCAATAATAACGCCCAGCATTGTAGGAATAGCTTTTCTAAAACCAAAATTAAAAGCTGTATAAGATGTCATAATGTTATTGGGGCCAGGAGAAAACGCGGTTGCAATACCGAATAAAATTAATGGAAAAAGTTGCATTAAAATTTAATGAGGCGCTCTAAATTTACTATGACAAGCCGAACAATTACTCCACATTAATTCTTTCTGCGCTGCTCTTAGATCTTCAGCAGTCTCAATAGCTTTGGCAAGTTTTATCATATCATCTGATGCTTTTTTCATCAAAGCATTGAATTCATCTTTATTTTCCCAAATGCTCGGTAGCGCTCCTGTTTTAAACCCCTCTTTTGTATTTTCAGGAAAATAATCTAATAATTTTAGATAATTATCTGAAATTTTTT
Source organism: uncultured Pelagibacteraceae bacterium (assembly GCA_902535505.1). Taxonomy (GTDB): domain Bacteria; phylum Pseudomonadota; class Alphaproteobacteria; order Pelagibacterales; family Pelagibacteraceae; genus Pelagilacustribacter. Next base: position 1,749 of record CACATS010000014.1, read on the forward strand.
TCATTAAAGGTTTAGCCTCTTCAATTCTTTTAGATTTCAGTAATATGGATATTTTTTTAGCGTTTTGATAGTTTTCGCTAAACATTGCTTTTCTACCTTTAATAATTTCTTCCACAGTTCGAGCATTGGCAGAAAAAGAAAGGCTTAAAGAAAAAATAATAATAAGTGTTTTTATTATTTTTATCTTTTGTATCATAAAATTTATATTGTCATGAATACTGAAGATTTCCCATCTTTAAGTTGATAAATAACATAAGGCTCAACTTTATCACCTGGCATTCCTGGGGTGCCAATTGGCATTCCAGGTAAAGCTATACCATCAATATCTGGTTGCTCTTTTAATAATTTATTTACTGCCTCAAACGGGACATGTCCCTCAATAAAGTATTTGCCTATAATAGTAGTATGACAAGACTGCATTTCTACTGGGATATTATATTTTTGTTTTATTGTATGAAGGCTTCTCATATCTGTTTGTTTTACTTTGAATTTTTCTTCTTCTAAAAATAAAACATACCCATAACAACATCCGCATGAGGGTGTCTTAAAAACTTCAATAATCTGTTTATTGTTAATTTTGGCTAAAGCTTCTTTTTTATCTGTGACAAAATTTAAGATATAAAATACAGAGAATAATACTACTGTAATGACAATAAATTTAGATGTAGAGTTTTTAAATGACATGTCTAATTATAATTAGTAATGAGAATTTTTAACAGTAAAAATGAGTACGGACTATTGGCCAAATTGTTCCACTGGCTAACATTTATTGTTCTAATAGCCCAGGTTCCTTTTGGATTTTATTTAGTAGGGCTTGAATTCTCTGATGAAAGAATTGTACTTGAAAATGTACATATCCTAGTTGGAATAACCGTTTTCTATCTTACTTTGTTTAGACTAATTTGGAAATTTTTTAACCCAAGTCCATCTGAAACTAAAAGTTTTTTTAAAGGACAAGTCTTTATTGGAAAGGCTAACCATTTTTTACTTTATTTAAGTATTTTTACTATAACTATTTCTGGCATTCTTAAGAAACTTTATATGGGAGAAACACTAAATTTTATATTTTTAAAATATGGATTTGAAAAAGATAATTTCGTTTTAGCTGATGCTTATTACCAAGTTCATATTTACGCTAATTACTTGTTATTAGCGCTTGTAAGTCTACATATACTTGCAGTGATTGTTCATCATTTTATTTTTAAGGATAAAATATTAAACAAAATTACTTAGTGGCAAGCTTCGTTGAACTTTTTTAATCTCCAATAATTATATGGCCAAGGCGTAACAAATCCAACTGCTAACATTATCGGCACAACCCACCAAGTTAAAATAGCTCCTCCTGTAAGAAAATAATCAGTAGCATTCATTGCAATTTCCATGCTTACCATTGAGATTAAACTCATTCCAACAGCTGTTTTAAAAGCTAACTTTAGAGAGAAATTTTGTCTTAATAAGATAATCGTTTCTAAAATGATACTTGTAATGATCCCATTAATAATCGCTAGAACCATGATTGCTAAAACAGGAAAAGGAATTTTTGTCAATTGAAAGAATAAAATAGTTCCAAAATCACCGATAGAGCAACCTAGTAAACACCAGAATGTATTTTTGGCACTTCTGGACCAAGTGTGTTTACAGCTCCAATTGAATGTTTCAGAACTCATGATAAAAAATTTGCAAAAAACCTATGAATGAAAAAACCTAAAGTTATCAGGATTATTCCAGTGCCATAAATCATCCAAAAATTCATATTAAATTGTTTTGCTAAGAAAAAAGGAAGAAAAAATAAATAACTTACTGGTACAGCGAATAAAATACTTTTCGCGTACAATATTGTTTTTTCAACATTATTGTGTTCAAAGTAAACAAAGGCAATCGCAATTAGTGAAGCCATGGGTAAGGCAATTATAAAACCTGCCACCCTAGGGTTATGGCCAGCAAGCCAAGATGAGAAGGCTATAATTAATCCTGCAAGTAAAGCTTTAAGTGCAAATATCATTTAAGCAATATCTAAACCATTATCAGTTTTCTGAGATGGGTGCACTAGGACAACTTTTCCGTCTTTTTCAATAGCTCCAAGGATTAAAACTTCAGATACAACGCCAGCTATATTCTTTGTTGGAAAGTTACAAACTCCTATAACCTGTTTGCCTACTAAACTTTCAGCTTTGTAGTAATGAATAATTTGAGCTGAAGATTGTTTAATTCCAATCTCTTTTCCAAAATCAACTTTAACTACTAAAGATGGTCTCCTGGCTTTTTCATTTTTTTTAACCTCTAAAACAGTGCCAACTTTAATCTGCACTTTTTTAAAATCATCATAAGTTATTTCCATGATTTACTTACTCACTCTTTTATTTACTTTTTCAAGAGCTTTGATCAACTTAGTAAAGAATTTTCCTTTTTTCAATTCATTAAGAACCTGCATATTTAAGCCTTTTGGGGTTTGTGAGTCCGCTACGAGTTTTTTAAATCCTTTAGATGATTTATTAAGAGCATCCTGACTTAAAGCGAAAAATAATTCAGCTACATAAGTGTCAGCAAATTTTTTATTGATCCCCTTTTTTACAAGCCATTTAGAACTTGTGTTCAAAATTTCATAATAAGCAGCCATTAAAGATGCAGTTGACCAAAACTTATAACTTAGTTTTTCATTTTTAATTTCTAAAACGTTGCCTAAGTGTTTAAAAATATTCTTTGCAAATTTACTTGGAGGACAAATAATTATTGGTCCCTTTTTAATCTCTATTGGAGGTAAAGGAATAGCTCTTACTATATTCTTATTATTTATAATTTTTTTTAACTTAATTAAATTAATTGTAGATATAAGACTTATTATTTTCTTATGTTTTGAAAAAGAGAGTTTATGTAAAATTTTATTTCCTACATTTGGCGTTATACCTAAAAAAATTACAGAAGATTTATCTATTATTTCTTGATTATTTTTTATTACTTGAATTAACCTAAATTTTTTTTTTAGTTTATTTGATATTTTAGCGTTTCTTGAAGATATATAAATTTTCTTAACTTTTAATTTAGATTTAAAAATACCATAAATAATAGAAGAAGATATTTTTCCTGTTCCAATAAAGCCTAAAATCATAAGAAACTAAGATATATAAGCTTATTACAATAATAAAGAAGATTTTTACCCTATGAGGTTGCTGAAAAATTACAATAATTTAAATCACTTAGAAATTTTTATAAATCTTATACAATGAATGTTGAACTTTGCTTAAATTTTTTTGATTTGCAGATACCCATGGATTTTTACAACCCCATTTTTTAATTGTTGGTATTAAAGTATGCTCCCAATTTAAATAGCCTTTCGAGTCAGATTTGTTTCCAAGGTGCCTTTTTGGAAAGAAATAAGTGGGATCAGATTTTGTTAATTTATAAGTTTTTTTAATTTTATGAGCATTATTTTTCTGCCATATAGCTTGGTAACCCATTCGCCTCAACCATATAACAGTATAAACAGCTGAGCTTGGAATGTTAGAAAATATTAAAACTTTAGTATTTGTTGATGATATAAATTTATCAGTACTTTGTATTAGTGTCGTTGCATTAACTTGTTTCCAACCAGCTATTTTTTTAAAATTTTTAATTTCAGAATGTATTTGAAAATTATATAAGTTTGTGTTTTTACTTTTTATCTGAGTAAATGGGATCTGAAATTTTTTAGCAATGCTATTTGCTAATTTTAAATCATCTTTATAGTTTATTTTCGTAGATTTAATTTTTGATTGGTTTTTAAATTTACGGTTAAACCCACTTAACACCCAGTTTTGTGTTCCACCATTTAAAACATATTTTTTATTATTAAAATCAAAATCCTTTAACGTTTGGTATGCAATAATACTCCTTGTTCTACCGGCACAATGAACAATATAATTTTTTCTTAAATTCTCTTTATTATTTATATAACAAGGTAATTCACCTCCAGAACATTGAATTGATTGAGGTAGAGAAAATTTTTCAAATTCTTTTTTAGGCCTGGCATCAATTTGTAAGTAATTATGTTTTTTTTTGTGAATTTTATAAAGGTCTTTAGCATATAAATTTTTTATATTAGAGGTAATTTCTATCCACTCACCAAATGCTTTTGAAAAAGTGTATTCTCCAGCCCAAAAGGGGAAATTATGTTTTTTCCAATTTTTATAATCTCCTTTAACAATAAACGATTTATGATACCTCATTTTTTTAAGTATTTTTTGTATTTGAATTGTTTGAATATTATTTTTTAAACCAATTAGTATAAGTGTAGTATTTAAATCAGGAACTAATTCTTTTATTAAATATTTAAATTTTGAGAGGGGACAATTGACCGAACCAAAAGCAAAACCATGAACATATTCTTTTCTTTCTCTAATATCTAAAAAAGAAATATTTTTTTTATTATTTTTTAAAAGATTTATTGTTTGTTTGGCGCTTATTTCGTTTTCTTTTAATATACTTTTTTTATCCATTGATTTATAAAATTTGCAATATCTGAGCTATTTTTTTCATGCATCATCATGTGTCCATTTCCTTTAATATTGTTATCTTCTAATCTTATAAAATCATGCTTAACTCCTGCTTGTTTTAAAAAATTGCTAGTCCCATGATCATAAGGTGAGTGATAAGATGCTTCTGCTGTTAAAATTAAGATTTTAACTTTTGAAAGATTGACAAGTTTTCTTGCAGGTTCTTTTTGAAGAAAACATTGCACTAAATTTTCTGGAGTTTTATTTTCATCGATTTTAGGTATAAGTTTTTCATTATCCTTCAATGGTGGATCATAAGTAAGGGGTGAATACGTAATGCCGTTGGGTCTATCTGGTTCTAAGCTTGTTTGATACCATTTTTTATCAAAGTCATTTTTTTTAAAAGTTTGTTTATTTAAATGACTATGTTTAATACCGCCATACGAAACATTAAAAAATGGTGGCCCATTTGGCTCTACAGCTACACAAGCTTTTACTTTATCTGGTCTAACATCAGCAGCTAACCAACAAAAAGGTCCGCCTTGGCTATGGCCAAGGACAACAGTTTCTCCAACTAGATCAATAAGTTCTGAGAGTGCTAACTTCGACATTTCTTCGATATATACTCGATCTGACATCGTATTAACCTGAGAGGCCATATATTCCTCAAATATTTTATCTCCCCTCAACCCACTTCCAGGCCACTGATTATGTAATTTTGCTTGAGGCCAATTACCTTTTTTTGCCATGGCTGTGAACCTTCTCTCCGCATCTTCTATATTAGTTTCTCTATCCATATATTCACCATATAGAGTGCTTGAATAGCCTGATCTGGCCCTACCAGGTTGGTCAACGACGTAAACTGAATAACCGTGAGATAAAAAGTCATGAAGCCAACCTCTTCTTCCGTCAGCAGTAGTTATAAAACCTGAGCCACTTTGACCTCCACCATGGATTAAGATTATATTTTTATTATTAGATTTTGCGGGTATGAAGCTTTCAACATACATTTTTCCTTTAAGAATATTGTTATCTTTTACTTTTTGAATTTTTCCGCCTACAAAAAAAATTTTGTGTTCTTTGAGATTAATTTCTGAGTTCTTATTCATACAGTTTTCATTTTATATCTTAAAAGGTTAATGCAATTTCATTTTTTTTTCTGTAAAAACTTTAAAATAAATGGAACAGAAAAAATTATAAAAAATACTCTTAGAAAATGATGGTAAGTCACAAATAATGGGTCAATATCATAAGCAACACTTATGACTACTACCTCATGAAGCCCTCCAGGAGCAAAACTTAAAAAGGCAGCCATGAAGTCAAAGCCTAAATATATTTTTAAAATGTAAGCAAAAATAGCAGCAATACCTAGTAATATTGCTGACATTATAGCACCATGAAAAGAAAAAAATAATATTTCTTTCGGTGCTAAACCACTTAATCTACACCCAATCGCAGATCCTAAAAAAACTAAAGCTACATTAATAAAAATATCGGGGAAACGTGCAGTTGTTAGTTCTAGAGTATAGAAAAAACCAGCGACTATCATTGCTGCTAGTATTGGAGCAGATGGTATTCTAAATTTTTCTAAAACTTTTGTTCCAATTAAGGAAACAATAATTAAAAAAATTATTTCTAGAAAATATCTTAAATTATAAGTAGCAATATTTCCAAAAGAGTCTATTTCTTGATAGCCTATTTGGGTTACAAATATAAAAGGCAAAAAAAGAACAACAAATAATACTCTAGTAGCTTGAGGAATAACTACTTGGCCTCTTTCTTTTTTATTATTTGTAATATCGCTAATTGCAGTTGATATAACAACAAACGCGCCAGGTAAAGCAGCCAATGTTGAGACGTATTTTTTAAATTTACAAATTTTTACAAAATAAAATGCAACTACTACTGTTCCAACGATTGTACATATAATCATTGCGATAGAAGAATATATCCAAAGATGGATTTTATATAATAATGAAATATTAAATGATCCAGCAAGTATTACACCAATTATTAATAAAACAGGAAGAAAAATTTTTTTATCAAAAGTAATTTTGTAACTGGTAAAAGATACTACAAGATTTAACAACAAAGCTCCTAAAAGCCATGGTAAAGGTAAATTTATTAATGTAGCAAGATAGCCCCCTAAGATACCTATTAAGATACTCTTATAACTTCTCTTCATTGCTAAATAATAATTTTTCATAATCAATTTTGTTTTATTTTTAGATATTTTTTTAATTCTAGTAAATTTAGGGTATCGCTTGCTTTGTTTTTGAATTTGGGGTTTTTATTTTTTTTAATTAAGTCAAGTGTTTGATTTGTTGAGTCGACATAGCTATTTAGTACCTGTTGAGAATATAAAATAAACTTAAAGCTATTCTTTTTAATTTTATTCATATTAAATTTAATTTTTTCTGTGATATTTATAAAAAGTGGTATGTTTTTAACTTCTTTAGAAATTAGATCTGCTTGCTTAGTATTATTAATCCCTGTAATAAAAATGGCATCAGCTCCTAATTTTTTATATAAATTTGCTCTATTTATAGCTTCATTGATTGAATTGTTAGTTAAAGCATCAGTTCTTGCTATTATTAAAATACCTTTCGTTTTTTTAGAGGCTTTAATTGCTGTCTTAATTCTTTTTGATGCATTTTTCTTATCTAGCAATTTTACCTTACCTGTTAAGGCACATATTTTTGGAAATACCTGATCCTCTAGAATTAAAGCCGATGCACCGGCGTGCGAAAGATCCTTAACTGTTTTAAAAACATTCTTCAAATCTCCAAAACCAGTATCAGCATCTACAATAATTGGAATTTTTGATTGATTGCAAATTAGTTTAGTCGATTCAACAAGTTCTTTTCTAGAAATTACACTAGCGTCCGGATACCCAAAGCTAGCAGATGAAAGTGCGAAACCTCCTATAAACCCAATTTTAAAACCTTTTTTTTCAATTAATTTAATAGAAAGAGGGTCATGGCAAGTTGGGATTTTATAAGTTTTTTTACCATTAAAATACTTTTTTAATGTTTGAGTTTTTTTATTCATTAGATACAAGTCTTTTCATTTGATTTTGATACCCGGATAAAATTTTATAAAATTTTGCTACTGATTTATTTGTAAAAAATTGTCTCCAACCGGATATACTTAATGTTCCAGTAAAATTTTCCTTATTATTAAATATTGGAACAGCGACACTTGCTATGTTATCCAATCTTTCTCCTGCAGTATAAATATAACCTTTTTTATTTATCAAATTTTTAAGCTCTTGATCATTTTGAGTAAAAGCTTTTATTACTTTTCCAGTAGCCGATTTTAACTCAAATGTAGTCCCTTCAACTACATAATGGTTTAGTTCCGACTTTGAGTTTACTCTATATAAACAAACTTTTTTACTTCCTGCTTTTACCCAATACCCAGCTGATTGCCCTGTGGACTCCAGTATTTTATTTAGTATTAACCTTATCTCTTCCCCTGATTTAAAGTTTGAGTTGTAAATTGAACCTAATTTCCAACTACCTGGTCCCAATCGGTAGCTACCATTAATTTCATTTTTGATTAAAAAATTGTATTTAATTAGTGAGTTACAGATTCTTAAAATTGTAGATTTATTTAGCTTTGTAGTTGAGGAAAGTTCTTTTAAAGACACACTTTTGTTAGCATCATCGAATGAATTTAAAATCTGAAAAGTTTTGTCTAGAACTTTAATGTTGCTCATGTATTTTGCATTGTGAAACAGACATTTTATATTATAAAATTTGTTGACAATCTATAATTTTTTTGCTGAACTAAGAATTTACTACAAATAATTATGGGAAAAGCTTACACACCAAATATAAAATCAGATAAAGGAAAAAACCTTACAAAGTACGTTGCTGAATTTGTTAAAAAAAATAAGTATCAATCAATTCCTAAAAACGTTGTTGAGTTAGCTAAAAAACATATTTTAGATGGTTTCGGGTTGGCTTTATCAGGATCAGTAGCAAGAACTGGAGATTATTTATTTAAACATATTAAAAATAACTCTGCAAAAGGAAGAGCTACAGTAATTGGTTCAAAAATGAAAGTAACATCTCGATTTGCTGCATTAGCCAACGGCACTGGGATACATTCTGATGACTATGACGATACTCAACTAGCTGTTCAAAAAGATAGAGTTTATGGCTTGTTAACACATCCAACTGCACCTTGTTTACCAAGTGCTTTTGCTGAGGGAGAGTTAAAAAAAATTAATGGTAAAGCTTTTTTAAATGCGTACTTAATTGGTGTGGATGTTGAATGTAAGGTTTCTGAAGCAATGTCACCAAGGCACTATCAACATGGTTTTCATTCGACAGCAACTTGCGGGACTTTAGCCTCTGCTGCTGCTGCTGCAAAAATTAGAGGTTATAATGTATCTCAAATCCAACAATCTTTAGCTATAGCAGCTACAATGAGTGCTGGCTTAAGAGAAAATTTTGGTACAATGACAAAACCATTACATGCGGGTAGAGCTGCTGAAAGTGGTGTCGTTGCATGCGACTTAGTTGGTTTTGGATGGTCAGCAACTGATAAAATTTTGGAGTCACCAAGAGGGTTTTTCCAAGCCCATGGTGGAGGCTACAATTTAAATTCTGTAAAAGGCCAGCTGGGAAGACCATGGACTTTTTCGAAACCTGGTGTTTCAATTAAACCTCACCCTTGTGGTTCATTAACACATCCAGGAATGACAAAAATGCTTGAGTTAATTTTAAAACATGACATTAAGCCAAATGAAGTTATTAAGGTTGATGTAGGCACTAACCATAATATGCAAAACGCTTTAATCCACCATAGACCTACAAATGAATTTCAAGCGAAGTTTAGTATGGAATATTCGATGGCTATTCTTCTGGTTCAAAGACGTGCATATATTCCTGAGTATCAAGACAAAAGAATTAACAAACCAGATGTTCAGCAAATGCTTAAAAAAGTAAACTTTTACAAGAACAAAATTGCTGAGGCAGCTGGATACGACAAAATGACTACAATAATTGATATTTATTTAAAAAATGGAAAGAAAATATCTGGTCGTGGAGATTTTGGTAAAGGAAGCCCTATGATTCCAATGTCTTACGATGAAGTTGCAGACAAATTTTTAGGTTGTTGTGAATTCGCCAAGTGGCCATCAAAAAAATCAAAAGCCCTTATAGAATTGGTGAGAAATCTTGAAAAAGTAAAAGATATTTCTAAATTAAGTAAGCTTTTATCTAAATAACTAAATTCAGAAAATTGCTATCCGTTTCACAATAGATTTTTAGTTTTATATTGTAAAACAAAATTTATCTTTATCTTTTAAATAAATATAATAAAACAAAGTAATGGATGCCTTTGATTTAGTAATCGTTGGAGCGGGAAATGCTGCTCTTTCTGCAGCAATATCAGCAAAGGAAAATGGTGCAAAAAACATTTTAGTTTTAGAGAAGGCTTCAAAAAAAGATCGCGGTGGTAATAGCAGATACACTAATGGAGCTTACAGATTCGCTTATAAAGGTTTTTCAGATTTAAAAAAAATAATTCCTAACTTAAAGCATACAAAAAAAATTGATTATGGTAAGTATACTTCTTCAAATTTCCTAAGAGATATGAACAAAGTTACTCAAGGAAAAACGGATAAATATTTATCTAAAACATTAACTTCAAAAAGCTTCGAGACAATACATTGGTTAAGTAAAAAAGGTTTAAAATTTAAACCAATAAAAGGAAGACAATCCTTTAAAGTAAACGGAATAATGAAGTATTGGGGTGGCCTCACATTAGAAGTAAACGGACAAGGTGAAAAACTAGTCGACTCATTATTAAATATAGTAAAAAAAAATGGAATTAAGATTCAATATGATACAGCAGTAACTGAATTAATTTATAAAAAAAAAATTGTATGTGGTGTAAAAATATTACATAAAAAAAAGATTAAGAAAATCTTTTCAAAATCTGTGATACTTGCTTGTGGTGGGTTCGAATCTAGCTCAAAAATGAGAAAGAAGCATTTAGGTGTAGGCTGGGAGGCAGCTAAAGTAAGAGGAACAAGACACAATACAGGTGATGGATTAAGCATGGCCTTGAAAATCGGAGCAATGCCGTTTGGGAACTGGTCAGGATGTCATGCGGTTTTCCATGACATGAATGGTCCTGAGTTTAGTGACTTAAAAATTAGTAATAAGTATAGAAAAATTAGTTATCCTTGGGGGATAGTTTTAAATCTGAAAGGTGAAAGATTTGTTGATGAGGGAGAAGATTTTAGGAATTTTACTTATGCTAAGTTTGGACGTGAAGTAATAAACCAACCTAAACAAGTTGGTTGGCAAATTTTTGATAAAAAAGTACGCCATATGTTATACCCAGAGTATGATGTAAAATCTGCAACAATGGTTAAAGCTTACTCTATTAAAGATTTAATATACAAAATCAAAGGAATGAACAAATCAAAAGCTTTAAAAACAATCTTTTTATATAATAATGCTGTTACAAAAAATATTAGGTTTGACCCAACAATTAAAGACGGAAAAAAAACAACTGGATTAAAAATAAATAAAACTAATTGGGCAAACTTAATTGATAAGCCACCATTTTATGCTTACGGTGTTACATGTGGAATAACTTTTACCTTTGGAGGATTAAAGGTAGATAAAAACTGCCAGGTTTTAAATAAATTTAGAAAACCTATTAAAGGGTTATTTGCAGCGGGTGAGATAATTGGTGGAATTTTTTATTTTAATTACCCCGGAGGTAGCGGGCTTACGTCTGGAGCAGTTTTTGGAAAAATTGCTGGAAAATCAGCAGCTAAATTTTAAAAGGAGTCTTTACTTTATATTTTTGTGCTAGTTTATTGAGTTCAATAATTATCCCCTTTGATAGACTAATACCTTTTTTTTTATTTGAAAGAAAATTTAAATATTCTGGCTCCCCTGGGTGCATAATAGATTTAAAACCTTTTGCCTTTTTTAGTTTTTTTACTTCTTTAAAACCAAATTCAATTTTTTTTATAAAACTATTGTGTGACTGAAATAAATCTGTCCTCATACAAATCATTAAATGTCCTACATTTGACGGGCCAGAAAAATCATTGATTGCATTTTTAACTTTACCACTATGGTTTGCTCCAGTAAAAATACCTGCTACTATATCCATCATCCAAGATATGCCGGCACCTTTCATTCCTCCAAAAGGTAACATAATACCTTCAAAAGCTTTTGACCCATCATTAGTAGGTTTTCCAAATTTATCTAAAGCATATCCGAAGGGAATTTTGATTTTTTTTTGGGCTGCGAATTTTAATTTACCTCTTGCTACGGAGGATGAGGCCATATCTAAGATAAAAGGCTTATTTTTATTTTTTGTCGGACATCCAAATGCAAAAGGGCTTGTGCCAAAAAAAGGAGCCATAGCACCATGAGGCGGTAATGCTTTTGAAGCATTGGTGTATACCCATGCAATACATTTATTTTTTGTTGCAAATTCTAAATAATTGGCGGCCATGCCAAAATGATTGCTTTTACTTATCGCAACTAGACCTATACCTTTTTCTTTGGCTAAAGAAACACATTTTTTTATGCCTGCATTAGCAGCTAAATACCCAAGACCATTATCCCCGGATAAATGAAAAATATTATTTGAAATTTTTTTGAATTTAAAATTTGGATTTTTTTTAGCTGCTTTTTTCTCAATTCTATTTATATAGACCGGTAGTCTAACTATACCATGTGACCAAACTCCTCTTTCATCTGCTCTTATAATTAAATCTGAAATTATTTTAGAATTTGAATTATTTAAGCCTACTTTCTTCAAAATATTATATGTAAAATTAATTAATTCAGATTTTTTATATCTTTTACTTGAATTCATAATTATTTGAGCTGTTATAGCCTATTATTTTTAAGTTTTTTAAGTATATTATATAATTCTTTTTATTAATAAGTTAAAAGAAATTCTATGATACCTGAAGATTTTAAAAAAATTAGTATTAATAATAAGGAATATGATTTTGTAGATATAAGTTACATAAAAGACATAGATAAAGTTCCCTATACTTACAGAATTTTAATAGAAAACATTATTCGGCAAAATTTGTTAGGTCTAAATAACAATGCCGAAGAGCAAGTAAAATCAATTTTAGAGAAAAAATTAGGAAAGCCTATAAATTTTGCCCCAAATAGGATTTTAAGTCATGATATCTTAGGTAAAGTAATGTTAGTAGACTTTCTGGCTTATAGAGAAGCTTTGCAAAAAAAAGGAATAAACTCGAAAGATATACAGCCAAATGTGCCTGTTGATCTAGTAATTGATCACTCATTACAAGTAGATCATTTTGGTAGTGAGAAAGCTGAAATTGAAAATTTAAGAAAAGAATATGAAAGAAATTCTGAACGTTTTTCTTTTTTAAGATGGTGCTCAAAATATTTGGATAAAGTAAATGTTATTCCGCCTGGAGTAGGAATTTGCCATCAAGTAAATATTGAATATTTATCTAAAGTTGTTTGGAGAGAGCAAAAGAAAAATTTAAATTTAATTCACCCTGATACTTGCATTGGAACTGATAGCCATACGCCAATGGTTAATGCTATAGGGGTTTTGGGTTGGGGTGTAGGCGGAGTAGAGGCAGAAATTTCAATGTTAGGAAAAACAATTCCAATGTCTGTACCGGAGGTCGTAGGTGTGAATTTAACAAAGCAACTTAAAGAGGGAATTACTTCAACAGATTTAGTCTTGTACATAACAAAGTTATTAAGAGACAGCAAAGTGGTGGGTAGTTTTATTGAATTTTGTGGTGAAGGAGTTGAAAATTTAACTGTTGGTGATAGAGCAACCATTTCAAATATGGCACCAGAATACGGTGCAACAGCAGTTTTGTTTCCTGTAGATAAAGCAACTTTAAATTATTTAAGTATGACAGGGAGGACAGAAGAGGAAATAAAAATTGTTGAAGAATATTCGAAGTACCAAAATTTATGGAGAAAATCTAAAACTGCTCCAGAGTACAATCGGGTTCTAGATTTAGACTTGTCCACAATAGAGCCATGTGTATCAGGGCCAAAAAATCCTGAAGATAAAATTGACTTAGAAAAACTCTCAAAAGAAATTAATAAACATTCTAAAATGCTTTATAACAAAGACCTCAGGGATAACGAATTCGAAGTGCCCACTCAAGGTTATAAAATTAAAGATGCAGATATTATGATAGCTGCTATCACAAGCTGTACAAATACTGCAAATCCAAAAAATGTTATAGCAGCAGGTTTAATTGCAAAAAAATTAATTAACCTTGGTTTTAAAAAGAAAAATAAAATAAAAACCTCTTTTGCACCCGGAAGTAAAGTTACAGCTGAAATCTTAAAAAAATCTGGTTTACAAAAATATTTAGATGAACTTGGTTTTAATGTTGTTGGATTTGGTTGTACGACTTGTAATGGAAGTTCAGGTCCATTAGAAGAGAACTTAGCAAACACAATTGAAAAAGAAAAAGTTTTTTCTGTTGCAGTTTTATCTGGAAATAGAAATTTTCAAGGTAGGATACACCCAAATATAAGAGCATCTTACTTAGCATCTCCTGCGTTAGTAGTTTTATTTTCAATACTTGGCTCAGTAAAAAAAGATTTATCTAAAGATGCTTTAGGAAAAGATACTAAAGGAAATGATATTTATTTTAAAAATGTTTGGCCTTCAAATAATGAAGTGAATAAGATTATTGACCAATTTTATAAATCTGAAACTTTTAAAGAAAAGTATAAAGAAGTAAATGATGGCGGAGAATTATGGGAAAATTTAAATGTTTCTAACTCAAATAATTATGATTGGCCTGATAGCACTTACATTAAAAAACCACCGTATATGAAGAAGGCTGAAAATAACGAAATCAAAGATATAAAATTAGCAAGACCAATCGTGCTTTTAGGAGACTCAGTTACAACAGATCATATTTCACCATCAAGTGTTATCACTAAAGGTACTGCTGCATGGGATTATTTAACAGAGCTTGGGATTGATTCAAAAGATTTTAATAATTATTTAACAAGAAGAGCTAATCACGAAATTGTTGCAAGATCAACTTTTGCAAGTTTAAGACTTAGAAATTTGATGACACCTAATCAAGAGGGAAGTTTAACTGTTAAATATCCAGAAAATAAAGTGAGAAGACTTTATGAAGTTGCAATGGAGTATAAAAAAGAGAACAAAGAAATAATAGTTATTGCTGGAGAAAATTATGGCTGCGGCTCATCAAGAGATGTAGCTGCAAAAGGTCCCTTATTAATTGGAGTGAGAGCCATTGTGGCTAAAAGTTTTGAGAGAATACACAGATCTAATTTAATAGGTATGGGATTATTGCCACTAGAATTTGAGAAAGGGCAAGGAATTGAAGAAATAGGAATTCAAAGTAATGATCAATTTAGTATCTTAGGTCTCGATAAAATAAATGATAATCAAAAGAAAGTACAAATGAAAATTCACAAAGAAATAGGAGATGTAATTGATATAAAACTAAATGTTAGATTAGATGTTCCTGAAGAAGTTGTCTTTTGGAAGAATGGCGGTATTTTGCCAACCGCTTATAAGGAAGCTTAAATATTTAAATATAATGAGCCAAAAATGGATTAAAGCTACTTACTATAGAGGTGGAACTAGCAAAGGTGTTTTTTTTCAGAAAAAAGATTTGCCTACTTCCGATCAAAATAAATTAAATGAATTATTTTTAAAAGTTATTGGCAGTCCAGATACAAATCAAAGACAGCTTAATGGGATGGGAG
>CACATS010000015.1 GCA_902535505.1 uncultured Pelagibacteraceae bacterium
AACTAAAAGCAGAGCAACCAGAAATAAAAGAAGAAAATTTAGATAAAGAAGAAGAGCCTCTAGAATTAAGCGAAGAGGCTATAGAAGAAGAAAACAAATCATAACATATCATGAAAAAAACTGTTTCAGTTGCGCCCATGATGGATTGCACTGATAAGCACGAAATTTATTTCTTAAGTCTTATTAGTAAAAACGTTCATTTATATACAGAAATGATTGTAGCAAATGCAATCATAAGAGGTGATAGAAAAAAACTTCTATCTTTTAAAAAAATTCAAAATCCAGTGACTTTACAAGTTGGAGGTTCAAACGACTCAGAACTTGCTGAAGCTTGTAGAATTTCTGAGCAATATGGTTACAATGAAATAAATTTAAATTTAGGTTGCCCTAGTAAAAAAGTTCAAAAAAATAAATTCGGTGCTTGCCTGATGCAAGAACCTAAATTAGTAGCAAGATGTATTGAGTCAATGGCTAAAGCAACTAAATTACCAATCACTATCAAAACAAGAATTGGCTATAATGATGTTGAAGATTTTGAATTTTTAAAGTCATTTATTCAAACAACAAAAGATGCAGGTTCACAAAAATTTATTATTCATGCAAGGAAAGCACTTTTGAAAAAATTAACTCCAAAAGAAAATTTAAATATCCCACCTTTAAAGTATGATTTTGTTTACAAACTTAAAGATTTTTTCAAAAATGATGAAATTATTATTAATGGTGGAATTAAAACATCAGAAGATATTAAAAATCACTTCAAGAGAGTCGATGGAGTAATGATAGGTAGAGCAATTTATCATTCTCCTTACTTTTTAGCAGAGATAGAGAGGGAAGTTTTTGGTAATGATAAAATTCCTACAAGATCTGAGGTAATGGAAAAGTTAATTCCATACATTCAAGAAGAAACTGCAAAAGGAGTTCAATTGAATCATATTATGAGACATACCGTAGGTCTATTTCATGGACAGAATGGTTCAAGAGTATGGAAGCAATATCTTTCAAAAAATATGTGCATAAGAGATGCAGATCTTCAAAAAGTTAATCACTTAATGGATCAAATTAAAAAGACAAAAACTATATCTCTGGAAAGATAACTTTGTTAATACTTTCACAATCTGAAATAATTTATTTAATATTTGTCATGATCATTACTGCCATTCCGGCAGGTTTTGCTGCGGGTCTTTTTGGAATTGGTGGAGGGCTTATAACAGTTCCAATTTTATTCTATATTTTTACAAGAGCAGGGATAGACCCTTCTTATGTTATGCATCTATCAGTTGGCACTTCATTTGGCATAATCATTCCAACTTCTATTGTATCAGTTTTAACCCATCACCAGCATAAAGCCGTTGATTTTAAAGTTGTTAGAGGATTTGGCCTTTCTGTTGTAACTGGGGTAATTTTAGGGACAATTTTGGCAGCAAATTTAAGCACCAAACCTTTAATTTTATATTTTACTATTGTTGTTTACGGATTAGCTTTTTATTTATTATTCTTAAAAGAAAAAGGTGAAAATTTAGATATTAAAATTGGATTGTTAGCAAAAACTCTAGCTGGCATAGTAAGTGGATTTGTTTCTGCACCAATGGGAATAGGAGGCGCAGTAATGAATGTACCTATATTGAAATATTTCGGTTATCCTATTAATAAAGCTATAGGTAGTGCTGCAGCTATTGGGTTTATAATAGCCTTATTTGGCGCTATGGGATTTTTGCTTTCAGGTCATTTACTAGATGCAAACGTTCCTTTAAGTATTGGATTTTTAAATATCCCTGTTTTTTTGATTTTTTTCCCTATAACAGCTTTTATGGCTAGAATAGGAGCAAAAACAAGTCATAGATTAGATAAAAGAAAACTTACTAAATATTTTGGTATTTTTTTAGTTTTCGTTGGTTCAAGATTTTTATTTGAATATTTTACGCTTTAAATTTTTTGATCGTACTCACCAATTTTTCCAGTCTTTTCTAAAAGACCATCAATAAATTTGAATATTTCTTTCTTCCTTGAGTCCGAGTGAGCGCTTTCTGTTACCACCACTAATGATGGTTTATTTGATGATGCTCGAACTAATCCCCAAGACCCGTCCTCTAAGGTAAATCTCGCTCCGTTAACAGTTAGAATTTCTACAATCGCTTGATTATCAATTTTAACACCTTCATCTTTTAATTTCTGTATTGTTTGAACTACTTCTTCGACAACTTTATATTTTTCCTCATCTTTACAGTATGGCGCCATAGTTGGTGTCTGATAAGTAATTGGAAGATCTTTTAAAATTTGGCTCATTTTTTTATTTTGATCTTTTAAAAGATGACAAACTTGTATTGCAGAATTAATTCCATCATCATAACCAAAACCTAAAGGTTGATTAAAGAAAAAGTGTCCACTTTTTTCAAAGCCAGCAAGCGCTTTTTCAACATTTACTTTTCTTTTAATATGAGAATGACCTGTCTTCCAATAAATAGTTTCACAACCGTTTTTATTTAAAATGCTATCTCTTTTAAACAATCCAGTTGACTTCACATCTACAACAAATTTAGAGTTTTTATGTTTATAAGAAAGATTTCTAGCTATAAGCAGACCTATCTTATCAGAAAATATTTCTTTTCCTTGCTCATCAATAACTCCACATCTATCTCCATCCCCATCAAAACCAAACCCTATGTCCGCATTATTTTTCCTTACAGCTTCTGATATAGCGTGAAGCATTTTCAAATCCTCTGGATTAGGATTATATTTTGGAAAAGACCAGTCTAATTCACAATCCAACTCTATTACTTCACATCCAATACCTCTTAAAATTTCTGGTGCAAATACTCCAGCAGTTCCATTTCCACAAGCTACAACTGCTTTTATTTTTTTGTTTATCTTATTTTTATTAATTAAATCTTCTATGTAGATTTTTTTAAAACCTTCAATTATCTTTAAATTACCTTTACCTTTTTTGAATTTATTTTTTAAAGTTAAATCTTTTAGTTCAGACATCTCTTCTGGCGCATGTGTTAAACCTTTTTTAATTCCCATTTTAACACCAGTCCAACCATTTTCGTTGTGACTAGCAGTAACCATAGCAATTGCATCTGAATTTAAATTAAATTGTGCAAAATAAACCATTGGAGACAAAGATAAACCTAGATCTTCAATATGGCATCCAGTCGATATCAAACCTTTAACAAGAGCTTTTTTAATTTTCTCACTGTATGATCTATAATCATGTCCGACTACTATTCGAGGATTATCTTTTTTGCTATGTTTGATTATTTGAGTTCCGAGCCCTTTGCCTAAATTAGTGATTCCCGCAATATTGATATCTTTCTCAAAGATCCATCTCGCATCATACTCTCTAAAACCGTTCGGATTGATTTTCATTAGTTATAAGTACTAAAGAATATAGGCATTTGTTATTAAATGTTTATTAACAAAACTTTCCACTTGCAAAATTAATTAAATGTTCTTATAATGTTCTATTGATTTCAGTGTTATATAGTATATTAACATAACTGTAACACAACATGTAGTTGTTTTGTTAACAAATCGACTAAAAATAAGGAAAATATGAATAAAACAGTATCATTGGCAATAGAGAAAGCTGTCGGCTCAATAAGCCAAAAAAACCAAAACGGTCTAAAAAATAATGGACCAAAAAAACCGGATTTATTTTCTCTATCAGGAGAAACAGAGTTATTTCAAAATGAGAAAGGTATAACAATTAAGATTGATCGTTCTAGAGATCAAAATCTAACCGATTTTGGAAGAGCAACTTTAACTGACAGGTATTTAGGTCAAAACGAAAGTTTTCAAGATCTCTTTGCTAGAGTAGCAAGTGTATATGCTGATGATAATTTACATGCGCAAAGAATCTATAATTATATTAGCAATCTTTGGTTCATGCCAGCCACACCTGTTTTATCTAACGGTGGCACGGAAAGAGGTTTACCAATTTCATGCTTTCTGAATGAGGCAAGTGATAGTCTAGAGGGCATAACAAATCTTTGGGAAGAAAACGTTTGGCTTGCAGCTAGAGGTGGAGGAATAGGAAGTTACTGGGGCAATCTAAGGTCAATTGGGGAAAAGATTGGAAAAGTAGGAAAGACTTCAGGAATTATTCCTTTTATTAAAGTTATGGACTCTTTAACTTTAGCAATTAGTCAGGGCTCTTTAAGAAGAGGATCAGCAGCATGTTATTTACAGATTGATCATCCTGAAATTGAGGAATTTATTGAAATGAGAAGACCGACAGGTGGAGATGTTAATAGAAGATCTCTAAATTTACATCATGGAGTTTTAGTAACTGATGAGTTTATGAGAGCTGTAGAGACAGGTGGTCAATGGGCACTGAGAAGTCCTTATGATGGATCTGTTCAACAAACTATATCAGCAAGAAATTTGTGGATTAGATTATTAACTGCGAGAATTGAAACTGGTGAACCTTATATAGTTTATATTGATACAGTTAATAGACAAATTCCTCAACATCATAAACTTGCAGGATTAAAAGTTAAAACCTCTAACCTTTGTAGTGAAATTACATTACCAACTGGAGTAGATAATGAAGGAAATCAAAGAACAGCAGTTTGTTGTTTATCATCTTTAAATTTAGACACTTACGATCAATGGAAAGATGATCCACAATTTGTTGAAGATATTATGAGATTTCTAGATAATGTGATGACAGATTTTATAAATAAAGCTCCAGATGAGTTTGCCCATGCAAAATATTCAGCTATGAGAGAGAGAAGTGTTGGTTTAGGAGTGATGGGATTACACTCTTACTTCCAACAAAAAAATATTCCTTTCGGATCTGTGATGAGCAAAGTTTGGAATAAAAAAATATTTCAAAACATTCAAGAAAAAGTAGATGAAGCATCAAAGACGTTAGCTGAAGAAAGAGGAGCATGCCCTGATGCAGCAGAATATGGAATGAAGGAGAGATTTTCAAATAAAACTGCTATTGCTCCAACAGCATCTATCTCTATTATTTGTGGGGGATCTTCTCCAGGAATAGAACCTATTGCTGCTAATAGTTATACACACAAAACACTTTCAGGTTCATTTAACGTAAGGAATAAATATCTAAAAAAAATACTTCAAAAATATAACAAAGATACAGACGAAGTTTGGTCAACTATTACTACTAATCAAGGATCCGTGTCACACTTAAACTTTTTAACTGCAAATGAAAAAGATACTTTTAAAACCGCTTTTGAAATCGACCAAAGATGGATCGTTGAACTTGGAGCTGATAGAACTCCTCATATATCACAAGCACAGTCAGTAAATATTTTTGTTCCCGCAGACATACATAAAAAAGAACTTCACAATATTCATTTTCAAGCATGGAAAAAAGGTCTGAAAAGCCTTTATTACTGTAGATCCAAATCAATCCAGAGAGCTGAAAATGTGAACAATGGATCTTCAACAGATGTAACAAAAAATGTTTACTCTGGAAAACAAGAATCAAATAATGAAAGCAATAACTATGAGGAGTGTTTATCATGTCAGTAGCAGAAAAAACTAAACCAACAATTATCGAGCCTAACAAAATGGGATTATTAGTAGAAAATCCAGTTTATAAGCCATTTAGATACCCATGGTGTTATGACGCTTGGTTAACCCAACAAAGAATTCACTGGTTACCAGAAGAAGTGCCATTAGGAGACGATGTAAGAGACTGGCAGAAAAATTTATCCGTTGAGGAAAAAAATCTTTTAACTCATATATTTAGATTCTTTACACAAGCTGATGTTGAGGTAAATAACTGTTACTTAAGACATTACACAACAGTATTTAAACCAACAGAAGTTTTAATGATGATGACTGCTTTTGCTGCAATGGAAACAGTTCACATCGCTGCATACTCTCACTTATTAGACACGATCGGTATGCCTGAAACTGAATATTCAGCATTTTTGCAATATAAGGAAATGAAAGATAAGTATGACTACATGCAAGGCTTTGATGTTAAGTCAAAACATAATATTGCAATGACGATGGCTGTATTTTCTGCTTTCACAGAAGGCCTGCAGTTATTTGCGAGTTTTGCAATTTTATTAAACTTTCCTAGATTTAATAAAATGAAAGGTATGGGCCAAATCGTAACTTGGTCTGTAAGAGATGAAACTTTGCACTGTAATTCTATGATAAGACTCTTTAGAGATTTTATTAAAGAAGAACCACAAATTTGGAATGATAAATTAAAAAATGAAATCTACGAAGCATGCAAAACAATAGTTCATCACGAAGATGCATTTATTGATTTAGCCTTTCAAATGGGTCCAATGCAAGGTTTAACAGCAGACGAAGTTAAACAGTACATTAGATTTATCGGCAATAGAAGATTAGAGCAATTAGGTTTAAATCCTATTTATGACGTTAAGAAAAATCCATTAACATGGTTGGATACAATGCTTAACGGAGTAGAACACATGAACTTTTTTGAAGGTAGAGCTACTGAGTACTCTAAAGCTTCAACAAAAGGTACCTGGGGTGAAGTATTTGCTTAATACTTGAAAAATAAATACAAAAGTTATTGGAGAAAATCTGGTCTTAAAGGTGAATGGGGAGAAATTTATCTAAATCATTTAGACCAGTTTAAACCAAAAAATTTTCTTGAAATTGGAGTTTTCTGCGGTGTTACTGCTAGAAACACCTGTGAGTACCTTAGTGAAATCCACGGAAACACATTTAGTTATATAGGGATCGATTTATTTGGAGGCAAAAAAGAAGCTGTGAGTGATGAAATTGAGCCAACTTTTCTTCAAAAGCAAAATTTTTCTAACCCATTAAAAAAAATATATTACAACTATATTATAAAAGAAAATTTAAATTCTTTAGAGAGTAACCAAAAATTTTTGAAAAAATTTAAAAATAATATTAAATTAATAGCTGGTGACACCAATATTGTATTAAAATCCATTGATCTAAATCATATTGATTATGTTTTTCTTGATGGAGGCCATAGCTACCAAACTGTAATAAACGATTTAGAAATTTTGTTTAGAAACTTAAAAGGGAAAAACAAAGTTGTTTTATGTGACGATTACGGAAAGGCAAGCTTCATAAAAGAAGTAAAAAACGCAATTGATGATTTTTCAGAAAAGAATAATATTCAAATTAAAATAATATCAAACAGATTTGCTGAATTAATTTTTTAATGAGAAATATTTAAATCAATATGAAAAAAAATATTACACTAATTTTTTTTTCATTTATATTTGCGTTCGCCCTAATCTATTTGCTTGTATTTAGCTGGGTTTCTATTTTGGAGAAATATAAAGATAAAAATAATTTTCCCAACATTGAAAGTTTAAATTTTCATAAAAAATACTCAAATCAAATTCATCATTTAAGAGGTAATAATTGGTTTAAAGACAAGAAATACGGGAAATGGAAAAATGAAGATTATTTATTTTCTTCTATCTCAGAGTTTAAAGATAAGAGTGATAATTTTTTGATACAAGGTGACTCTTGGGCAGAGTATATGGTCTTTAAAGATAAAATTTATAAAGGGCTAATGGAAGAGGTAAAAGATAATGATATTGGCTTAATTAATGGCGGAACGTCATCTTTCTCCCCAAGTCCTATGAAGGTTCAATACGAAATTCTTGAAAGGCAATATAAAATAAAACCTGATTTTGTTATTTCAATTATCGATCAAACAGATATTGGAGACGAATTGTGTAGGTATAAACATAATATTATAGAAAATGATGATGGGACAGTCCAATCGATAAGAAGAGAAATTAATACTGGAGCAGTCATGGATGTATCTAAACACTATAACTTCTCAAAAATTTTGTTGGAAAAAAAGAAATTTATCAATTTTCACATTACAAATTATTATTTTTATAAAACCTTTCATGAAATAAAAACTAGAGTTTTAAATATTAAAAAATTTGGATTTAAAAATGGAGACGATTATAAATGTGGATTCCAACAAATCCAAAAGTACCTAATTGACATTAATAACCAAGAAAAAGAATATTTCAAAAAAAGAACCCAAGAATATATTGATTATCTCGTTGCAAGAAAATATTTAAAGAAAATTTTTATAGTTACTTTTCCTCATAAAAACCATTTTGAGAGAAATTATAAAATAAATGTTTCAAATATTATTAATGAACTAAATTTGTCATCAAAAATCATACACATAGATTTCAATGAGATAATAAAAAATAATCAATTTGAAAAAGAGAATATATATGAACTTAATGATCCTGCTTCACATTTAAATGAGGAGGCACACGTATTATATATCAAAAAAATATTTAAAATAATTAGAGAAAAGAAATATTAAATTTACTTTTCCCAATCAAATTTTGGAAAAGTGTCGAATACTTGTAAAACTTTATCTGACCATTTATCACAAATCTTTTTATAATCTTCGTCATTTGTATTAAGACATTTTATATAAGATAATTTCTTTTCGCCTTTTTTAAAAACGGCCAAGTCTATTGGTGGCCCAACTGTAAGATCACTTTTTAAAGTAGAATCCATAGAAATCAAAGCACACCTAGCAGCATCACCAATTGAAACCGATGGAGTTATGACACGATCTAATATTGGTTTTCCGTATTTAACTTCACCAATTACTAAATAAGGTTTACTATCTGCAGGTCTTATATAATTTCCTTGAGGATAGATTAAATAAAGTTCTAAATCTTGACCTTTTATTTGTCCGCCAATTATAAAAGTAGCACCTAAGACCAGACTATCAGTATTAACACCATCTGGGGAAGAATGTTTTATTGTTAATTTACCGATGTATGATGCAATTTGTTCAAAATCTTTGCATGTATTTAAGTTTAAAGAATTGTTATCTTTAATATCTTTTTCGATCGATTTAAATACAGCCTGAGAAGTAGCTAGATTTCCAGAAGTAACAATAATGACAGTTCTATCGCCCACATCATAGGTAAGCATTTTTGAATAAATATTGACATTATCTAGCCCAGCATTAGTTCTTGAGTCAGAGGCTAGAACAACACCGCCATTAGTCTTAATACCTATACAATATGTCATGGTGAATTCTTATTTAAAAAACAGTAATTATTCAATTCTTAATTATCATAGCTATTATCGAATTTGTGCATTTGATAAAGGTATTAAACTATAAAGAATTGTATCATGGTTAATTTGTGGAAAAAATATGACTCTAAAAAAACTTATGATGAGTATCTAAACTCTGACCATAAGTTGCGTAGGCAAGCTATAATTATATCACACATTTTAGAAAGGCACGGGATTAAGAAATTAAATGAAATTGAAAAGAACTGTGCAAGCACCATAAGCGCAAGAGGAATTAATTTTAGAGTATATTCATCTGGTAAAAAACTTCACGAAAAAAAATGGCCATTAGATATAATACCAAGAATAATTTTAAAAAAAGATTGGTCTAAGGTTTCTAAGGGCTTACTTCAAAGAGTTAAAGCGCTTAACTTATTTATTGACGATGTATACAATGATAGGAAAATATTTAAAGACAATATTATTCCTGAAGAGTTAGTATTTAATTCTCCTCATTATTTGAGAGAATGTTATGGATTTTCTCCAAAATATAAATCTTGGTCAAATATTTCAGGGGTTGATTTAATAAGAAATATTGATGGAGAGTTTATGGTGCTCGAAGACAATCTTAGAGTTCCATCAGGTGTTTCCTACATGCTTGAAAATCGAATGGTAATGAGAGATGTTTTTCCAGAATTATTTACGAAATATAAAGTTGCTTCGGTCCACCAGTATCCTAATAAATTATATCATTGCATGCTAGAGTGTGTTCCTAGAAAAACTAAAAATCCACATATGTGTGTATTAACTCCAGGAAGATTTAATTCAGCTTATTTTGAACACAGATTTTTAGCTGAACAAATGGGTATAGCTTTAGTCGAAGGAAAAGATTTATTTGTTGAGAAAGATTTTGTCTATATGAAAACTGTTACAGGGCCGTTAAAAGTAGATTGTATTTATAGAAGAATAGATGATAACTTTTTAGATCCAAAAGTTTTTTATAAACACTCGTTACTAGGTGTACCAGGTTTATTTAAATGTTGGAGAAAAGGAAACGTTGGTATTATAAACGCACCTGGAACTGGTATCGCTGATGATAAAGCAATTTACTCATATGTAGACAAGATGATTAAATTTTATTTAGATGAGGAGCCTAAACTTAAACAAGTAAAAACTTTTTTATGTAGAAAAAAAATTCATAAAGATCATGTTATTGAAAATATTTCAAAATTAGTTGTTAAACCTACTAATGGATCTGGAGGAAATGGGATATTAATTGGGCCTAAATCGTCTAAAGATGAGCGAGAACTAATGATTAATAAGATTAAAGCTAAGCCCGAGGCATATATTGCTCAACCATTAGAAATACTTTCAACAACACCAACAATTTCTGAAGAAGGAATAGAGCCAAGACATTTAGATTTAAGACCATTTGTATTAACTGGTAAAAAATCTTGGGTTACAACAGGTGGATTGACTAGAGTTGCGCTCAAAAAGGGTAGCACTATAGTGAATAGTTCCCAAGGCGGTGGTTCTAAAGACACTTTAGTAATTGAGAAGTAGTTTTTATAAACAGACTTTAAAAGAAGAAGACATATTCTTAATTAAATCGAAATATAAATTCTTTCCCGGATTAAGAGTCGCTCCTAATGGATCTATAACCCCAGTTTTTATATCCGTATCTTTTGCCACTGCATTGATTATATCAGGATTGAATTGAGGTTCAGAAAACACACAGCTTACCTTTTCGTGCTCAATTATTTCTCTTATTTCAGATAATTGTTCTGCACCTGGCAATACATCTGTATTTACAGTAAAAGCTCCTAAGATATTTACACCAAATCTTTTTTCGAAATACTGGTAGGCGTCATGAAAAACAATTGATTTAAAATCTTTATTCAACTCTGATTTTATTTTTTTTGTAAGTTTGTCTAAATCTTTATGTGCTTTTTTTAAATTAGATTTATATTTAGAGGCGTTTTCTTGATCGTTTTCAATAAGATGTTCTGCCATCTCATTTAATATTACTTTAGCATTCATTGGATCAAGCCAAATATGTGGGTCGTGTTCGCCATGACCATGTCCGTGATGATCATCATGTTTAGCTTCTTTATGACCGTGTTCTTTATGATCATCATGTTTATCCTCTTTATGACCATGATCTTTATGATCATCATGTTTAGCTTCTTTATGGTCATCATGTTTATCTTTTTTATGACCATGCCCATGATCATCATGACCTTCAAATATATTTCTCTCTCTAAATTCTAACTTATTTAATCCCTTAATTTTCATTAATTCTATTTTTTCAGCTTTTTTTGCTATTGATTTTAATGGTTTTTCTAAAAAAGTTTCTAAGTCTTCGCCGACCCAAAATACTAGGTTAGCATTTTGCAACATTTTAGCGTGTGATGGTTTTAATGCAAATCCATGTGGGGAATTATATCCATCTACAATTAAATCTGGTTTACCCACTCCATCCATCAAATAACTAGCTAATGAATGTATAGGTTTAATAGAGGTTACAACTTTTATATCCGCATAAGCAGAAAAACTTAGAGTTAATGTAAAAAATAAAGTAATTGTAAGCCTTATAAATTTGTTTATCATAATGTTATAATATAACGTTTGTTATAATATAACATATTTGAAATCAAGGATTTTTTATTATGGAAAATAAAAATAAAGTTCTACTAAAGGTTGAAAATGTCGGCTTTTCTATTAATGACAAATCTTTGGTAAAAGGAGTTTCGTTTGAAGTTAAACAAAGTGAAATAGTTACTTTGATTGGCCCTAATGGATCTGGTAAATCAACAACTGCAAAAATTGCTTTAGGAATATATAAAAACATAGATGGCAAAGTTAAAACATACACTGATAAAATTGGATATGTTCCTCAAAAAATTTCAATAGATTGGACCTTACCAATAAGGGTACTTGATTTTATGTCTTTAACAGAAAATTTAACTCAAGACCAAATTAATAACGCTTTAAATTTAACAGGTGTTGAACATTTAAAAGATAAAAGCTTAAGCAATTTATCTGGAGGAGAGTTTCAAAGAGTTTTGATAGCTAGAGCTATTTCTAAACAACCAGAATTACTAGTTCTTGATGAGCCAGTGCAAGGCGTTGATTTTAAAGGAGAAATTGCTTTATATGAATTAATCAAAAAAATTACAGAAAAAATGAAATGTGGAATACTTTTAATTTCACATGATCTACATGTAGTTATGTCTGCTACTGATTTCGTGATATGTTTAAATGGACATGTCTGTTGTTCTGGCACACCTCAAAAAGTAATTAAGGATAACAAATATAAGGAATTGTTCGGCGATAGAGCTTCAAATATCTTATCTTTATACGAACACAAACATGATCACACTCACTCTCAAGATGGAACAATAGATCGAAAATAATATGCTTGATGATTTTTTTATAAGAGCTCTAATTGCTGGAATTGGAATAGCTTTAATAACAGGTCCACTGGGGTGCTTTGTAATATGGAGAAGATTGTCTTTTTTTGCAGGTACACTTGCACATTCAGCTTTATTGGGTGTAACTATGGCTTTAGTTTTTGAACTTAATATTGCATTTTCAGTTTTTTTAATATCAGCAGTTTTAGCAATTTTCCTTCTTCAACTTCAAACTAAAACAAATCTTCCTAATGATGCTTTATTAGGTTTGTTAGCACATTCATCACTTGCGATAGGACTTGTAATTATTGGATTTTTAACAACTATTAGATTTGATGTCATGGGATTGTTGTTTGGTGATATATTAGCTGTAAATCAAAACGATTTGCTGTTAATTTGGGGTAGTGGAATATTTATCTTAATCATATTAAAATTTATATGGAAACCTTTGTTCGCATCTACAATAAATTATGATTTGGCTAAAGCAGAAGGGATGAAGCCTGATAGATATAATGCAATATTTACAATTTTGATGGCAGCAATAATTGCTATTTCAATTAAATTAGTCGGACTACTTTTAATAACTGGAATGCTAATTATTCCTGCTGCTCTTGCAAGAAACATATCAAACAATCCCATCCAGATGGTTTTTTTATCTACAATTGGAGGGCTATTATCAATTTTAATCGGATTATTTTCGTCTTTAGAATTTAATACGGCTTCGGGTCCATCAATAATAACTGCAGCTTTAATACTTTTTTGTTTTTCACTTATTAAGTTTAAAAAATATTCCGAATTGAAAAAATAATGTTTAATTGATAAATTATATTATGGCACAAGCACAAACACTTTCTAGAAATCAACAAATTGTTTTAAATATTATTGAAAAAGCAAAGGGTCCTTTAAAAGCTTATTCAATACTTTTTAATGTACAAAAAAAAGGAATCAACGCACCTCAACAAATTTATCGAGCATTAGATAAGTTAATTGAAATGGGAAAAATTCATAAAATAGAAAGTAAAAATGCTTTCGTTGCATGTAAAAGTTCAGATTGCGAAATCTCTAAAGCTACAGCGTTTTCAATTTGTGAAAGTTGCGAGATGGTTGATGAAATTAGTGACGCTAAGCTCTCAAAATATTTATCAAGTTTTAATCACAGAAAAGGAATGAAATTTAAAAGATTTAACTTGGAATTTTTCGGCCTATGCAAAAAATGTAAGTAATTTTTTCTATATAAGCCATTAAATAGATCTTAGACGTATATATTCCATATTTCACTTTTTAGTTGTGTTCCGGTTACAATACACACTACATTTTGTTACATTATTTGAAAAAATAAATAACTCTAGGGGGGTTAAATGAGATCATTAACAAAACTAATGGCAGTAATATTCGCTGCCTTGTTTTTCAATAACATCGCAAATGCTGCGTGTGGAAAAATCACCTATGCAAATATGAACTGGGCTTCAGCTTCATTAATGGCGAATATTGATAAAATTATTTTAGAAAAAGGATATGGTTGCGAGGTAGAATTATTACCTGGTGATACAATGCCATCATTCACTTCAATGAATGAAAAAGGTCAACCGGATGTTGCACCAGAGCTTTGGGCTAATTCAGTAATGAATCCGCTTAAAAAAGCTGTAGGTGAGGGAAGAATTCATATTGTAAATAAAGGTCCGATAACTGGACTTGGGGAAGGTTGGTTTGTTCCGCCTTACACTATGGAAAAACATGGAATTAAAACTGTTCAGGACTTGTTAAAAAGACCTGATCTGTTTCCACACCCTGAAGACAAATCAAAAGGAGCGTTTGTAGGATGCCCAGCTGGTTGGGGATGCCAACTAATCAACAATCAACTTTTTAAAGCTTTTGATATGGAAGCAAAAGGTTGGAAATTAGTCGACCCAGGATCAGCAGCAGGACTTGACGGTTCAATTGCAAAGGCTGTTGAAAGAGGTGAAAATTGGGTTGGTTATTATTGGAGCCCAACTGCAATAATCGGAAAGTACGATATGAGACTTTTAGATTTTGGAGTTAAGTGGGGTGGAGATGATAATTGGCACAAATGCGTAGTAAAACCAGAACAAGAGTGTGCTACACCAAAAAAAACAAGATGGGTAGACTCTGAAGTTTATTCAGTTGTTACCGATAACTTTAAAAAATCTGCAGGACCAGAAGCTATGAAATTCATGAAAAAAAGAATTTATCCAGGAACAGTGATGAATTCAATGCTAGTTTACATGACAGATAATCAAGCTGAAGGTGAAGACGCAGCAATTGAGTTTATGAAGAAACACGAAAAAGTTTGGTCTAAGTGGGTTTCTTCATCTGTTGCAAAAAAAATTAAAGCAGGAATTTAATTTAAATTACTGTTTTAGATGCAACTCGAATTCTTCTTAAAATTTCCCTCAATGGAGAGGGAAAGTTTGAGAGATTTGAAAAAAGGTATTGACCTTACCTTTAAAGACTTTTCTCGAGAGTATGGAGATTCAATAGAGGGCTTTTTTGGCCCTCTATTAAAATTTTTAGTTTGGTTTGAAAAGTTTCTAATTACTACTCCTTGGCCTTTAATAATCTTTTTATTGTCATTTTTAGCTTGGTTAAGCTCGAGAAGTCTTAAGCTATCAATAGGTACAGCGATAAGTTTTTTTGTAATCGGTTATTTTGGTATGTGGAAAGATACTATGTCTACAATGGCAATAATATCTGTAGCAACTTTAATTTGTTTAATAATAGGTACACCTATTGGAGTCTTAATGGCTAGATCTGAAAGATTAAAGAATATTTTGTCCCCAGTGTTAGACATGATGCAAACAATTCCAACTTTCGTTTATTTAATACCAATTATTATGCTTCTAGGAATTGGCAAAGTACCAGGATTGTTAGCCGTGTGTGTTTATGCGATACCACCAATTGTAAGACTTACAAATTTAGGTATTAGGGAGGTAGATAGAAGAGTAGTTGAGGCAGCGAAAGCTTTAGGAATAAAAAAAAGAATAATCTTGTTTAAAATTGAAATACCTTTAGCGTTACCTTCAATCATGACTGGTGTGAACCAAACTATAATGATGGCATTAGCTATGGTTGTTATTGCTTCAATGATTGGTGTAAGTGGTTTAGGAGTTCCAATTTTAAGATCTATTTCCAATCAATTCCTTGCATTGGGCTTAATGAACGGATTAGCTATAGTTGCACTAGCAATAATATTTGATCGAATTTCTCAAAATTATGCTAGAAGAATTCAAAAACATAAAGAGGCAAAAAAATAATTACTTCAAACTGTTTAAGTATTTAATATGCTTAGGAGTAATTTCACAACATCCTCCAATAATTTTTGCACCCTTGTTCTTTAATCTTTTACAAATTTCAAAGAATTTTTTAGGAGTAAGATCTTTTCTTTTTCCAAGTTGAACCTTAGGATTATTCGAATCTGGTTTCCAACCTGGCGGAATATGTTCAAAAGCATTGATTTTAAATCCAAATGGAACTTTAAGTTTTTTGGCATCCTTCATTACTTCATTTAAATCTTCAAAGGAAACACAAGAAGCCATAATTCCAATGGGCTTTTGTTTTTGGACTTTTTTTGCAACAGTTATAAATTTTTCACCTGAGGGCAATAATCCTTTACTTCTAATGTGGATACCAACTAAAATTTTTTTCTTGTATTTTTTAATTGCACTCAAACCCAATGAACACTCTCTCCAACTACTCATTACGTCTAAATAAAAGAAATCA
>CACATS010000016.1 GCA_902535505.1 uncultured Pelagibacteraceae bacterium
TCCGGAGCGTCTGCACCAGAAAAACTTGTTCAATCTTTGTTGGACAGTTTAAGAAAAGATAGAAATGTTTCTATTGAAGAAGTAATAGTTGCAGAAGAAAAGGTTGTATTTAAATTGCCGAAAGAACTCAATTAATGGCTGTCTATACAAAGCTTAATCAAAAAAAAATTGAGGAAATTTTATCTAATTATAGTTTAGGTAAGTTGGACTCGTTCAAAGGAATTGAAGATGGTATTGAAAATACAAACTATTTTTTATCGGTTAACAAAAAAAAATTTATATTAACTATTTACGAAAAAAGAGTTAATTCTGATGATCTTCCTTTTTTTTCTGATTTAATGTCATCTTTGAATAAAGCAAGCTTTAAATGCCCTGCTCCTATTTCTAATAAAAATAATGAAACTATTACCAATTTTGGGGGGAAAAAATTAATGATCGTGTCATTTCTTGAAGGAAAGGCAAAACAAAATTTATCTCCAGCAAATTGTAAATCAATTGGATCTGAAATAGCTAAAATGCATGAGCTCACAAAAAATTTTAAATTAAAACGACAAAATGACCTATCTATAAATTCATGGAGAAAATTATTTAATTCAGTCAAAGATAAATGTGAAAATATACATAAAGATCTACCAAAATTAATTGAGGAAAATCTTAATGATGTTGAGAAAAATTGGCCAAAAAATCTACCAAGAGGAATAATTCACGCAGATTTATTTCACGACAATATTTTTTTTATTCAAGATAAATTTAGTGGAGTGATTGACTTTTATTTTTCATGTGAAGATTTTTTTGCGTTTGAAATTGCTATTTGCTTTAACGCTTTATGTTTTGACGGTCTTAAAAGTAATTTAAGTTTTAATGTTACTAAAGCAAAGAATTTTGTAGATGGATATACAACTGTGAGAAAATTGTCTCACGAAGAATTAAATAATATTAAGGTTTTATCTCAAGGTGCTGCTTTGAGATTCTTGTTAACTCGAGTATTTGATGCATTAAATAAAGTAGAGGGAGCAATAGTTAAAATTAAAGATCCAATGGAGTATTTAAAAAGATTAGAATTTCATAAGAATGCAAAAAATCATGAGGATTATTTCTTTTAATGAAATTAAAAATTTATACTGATGGTGCTTGCTCTGGAAATCCTGGGAAAGGAGGTTGGGCAGCTATAATATTAGATGATACTAATCAGTCATGTATTTCTGGTAGTGAAAGTAATACAACTAATAATAGGATGGAATTAGTGGCTCCAATTATGGCATTAAAAAAAATAAAAAAGAAATCGGAGATTATAATTTTTACTGACTCGAAATATGTGAAAGACGGAATAACCGATTGGATCAAAAAGTGGAAAGTTAATAATTGGAAAAGCTCAAATAAGAAACCAGTTAAAAATAAAGATCTTTGGATTAAATTAGATAATGCTTGTCTGAAGCATAAAATTACTTGGAAATGGGTTAAGGCGCACGCTGGCAACAAATATAATAATCTTGTTGATGAATTGGCAGTTTTGAAAACTAAATAGATTTTAAAAAGCTTTCAGCTGAAGACAATTCACAAGTAGCTGTTTCTTTTTCTTCCTCTACTTTTTTAACTTCGCCATTTTCCACCAACATAGTGTAACGATTAGATCTAATTCCTAATCCTTTTTCGGATTTATCTACTTCTGCTCCGATTGCTTTTGTAAATTTAAGAAAGGGATCGCCAGCCATGAATATTTTACTTCCAGCATTTTGATTTTCGCCCCAAGCCTTCATAACATTTGGATCATTCACAGCGATACATATAATTTTTGTAATTCCTTTTTTAGTAGCTAGTTCATAATTTTTTATATACCCAGGAAGATGAAGAGCAGAACAAGTTTTAGTAAAAGCTCCCGGCATGCCTAAAATAATACTCTTGTCTTTGCATAGATCTGAAACATAAATTTTTTTAACATCATTATTTTGGTCAAGATAAAATAATTCCGAGTTAGGTAGTTTATCTCCTTTTTTTATTCTCATTGTATTTTACCCAAAATATAATTTTTAACCTCTGAATTTGAATTACCAACAATATCAAATGTTTCCTTTTTATCCATATTCAATTTTAGATGTTCAGGTGAGTCTAAATTTTTTCCTATGGCTTTTTTTATAGTATCACTGAATTTGAAAGGATGAGCTGTACCAAGAACGACTATATCTCCTAAATTTTTAAGACTTTTTGCTGCACTTACTCCAGTAGCGGTATGAGGATCAATTATAAATTTATGCTCTTTATGTATTTCATCGATTATAGATACTGTCTCTTCATCTGTAACTTTTACTGCTTCAAAATCTTTTTTTATTCTATCGATTTCTCTTCTTTCTAAATTAAATAAACTTTTTGATGACAGATCGCTCATCAATAACCCCACCTTACTATCGTTTTCATCTAATATATAATAAAGCAACCTCTCAAAATTACTGGCAACTTGAATATCCATACTTGGTGTAATTGTCGCTTTCACTGTATCAGGTTTATATTCACCTGTATTAATAACTCTTTGTAAAATATCATTTTTATTTGTAGCAACTATAAGTTTGTTTATTGGTAAACCCATTTTTTTTGCTACATATCCAGCATAAATATCTCCAAAATTACCAGTTGGTACTGAAAAGCTAATATTGTTTTTTTTTAATTTAAAAAAAGAATAAAAATAATAAACAATTTGACAAACAATTCTTGCCCAATTGATAGAATTTACGCCTGACATATTTATTTTTGATCTAAAACTATTTTCATTAAAAAGGTCTTTTACAATTTTTTGACAATCATCAAATGAGCCCTCAATAGCAATATTATAAATATTATCTCCTCCAATTGTTGTCATTATTTTTCTTTGAATATTAGAAATTTTATTATGCGGATGCAGAACAAAAAGATTTATATTTTTTCTATTGCTTAGTGCTGCTATAGCTGCTGAACCCGTATCTCCTGATGTAGCAACTACGATATTTACAATTTTATCTTTGGCTATTTCCAAGTGATCATACATATTTCCAATTACCTGCATTGCTATATCTTTAAAGGCTAAAGTGGGTCCGTGGTAAAGTTCGAGAAGATTTAAATTTCCAATTTTTTTTATATTTACGACTTCTTTTTCTATAAAACTACTATAAGATTTTTGTATTAGTGAGTTAAGTTCTTTTTTTTTAATTTCATCTGAACAAAAATTAAAGATAACTTCTGTTGCAAGATCATTATAACTTAACTTACTTAAATAATTAAGTTCTTCTTGGTCATACTTCTTTATTTCACTAGGTAAAAACAATCCACCGCCTGGTGCGAGACCCCTTAAGAAAATATCTTTAAAACTAAATTTTAAAGATTTGTTCCTTGTGCTAAAATAATTCATTTTTTTCTTCTAAAATATAAATAATAAAAAATTATTGAAATTGATATTGCATACCACGTTATAGCATATTTAAGGTGATTATTTGGCACATCTATACTAATCTTTTTAGGTGTAGGTAACTTAGCTTGATTATCTTCTAAAAAAATTACAAATTTATTAAATTGCTCTCCTGTAGCTTCTTTTAAATCTTCTAAATTTAATGAAAACCAAATATTGTTTTTAATGTCATTGTCTGGTTTAAATATGCTTGGTTTATATATTTCCCTTAAAAGGCCAATTATCTCTTCATCAGTTTCTGCTTTAATGTTTATGCCTGGATTGTTTTTTAATTCTTTTTGAATCCAACCTCTATTAATTAAAACATTTTGATTTTTGTCTGTTCTAAAAGGAGTAATTACATCGTATCCAGGTTTTCCACTGTCGTTCAAGCTATAAAGGTAAATTTGCTTATCGAAATTAAATTTTCCTTTAGCACTTACTCTCTGATAATTTTTCTTAATTGAATTTGAGTATTCTATTGGTTTTGAGTCTAATCCAAAAGTTATTTCGCTTATTAACTCAAGCTTCCATTGCAATCTATAAAGTTGCCAAGTTCCTAAAGCACAAAATATTGTTACAAACAGAATTACGAATAGTTGAAATAAAAATGCTCTTTTCAATTTGAGATTAACTTCCCCAAATATAAATCGCAGCAAATAAGAATAACCAAACTACGTCGACAAAATGCCAATACCAAGCTGCTGCTTCAAATCCAAAATGGTGTTGAGGTGTCGAGTGGCCTCTCATTGATCGAAACAAACAAACAGCAAGAAAAACAGTTCCTACTATTACATGAAATCCATGAAAGCCTGTTGACATATAAAATGTAGAACCATAAATCCCACCATCTAAAGTAAATGTTGCATGATGATACTCATAAGCTTGAAAACAAGAAAATATAAATCCTAAAAATACTGTTGCAATCAAACCATTTACTAGTCCTTTTCTGTCATTTTCTAACATTGCATGATGCGCCCAAGTTACAGTAGTTCCTGATAACAATAAAATTAGAGTGTTGATTAATGGTATATCCCAAGGATCAAAAGTTTTAATATCTGCTGGTGGCCATATACCACCTATTGAATCAGGTGGAAATAAACTTGCGTTAAAGAAAGCCCAGAACCATGCAACAAAAAACATTACTTCAGAGGCAATAAATAATGTCATACCGTATCTATGTCCAATCTGAACTACAGGAGTGTGATGACCTTGATGTTCTGCTTCTTCTATAACATCTCTCCACCACATAAAAGCCCCATAAACCACTAAAGCAAAACCAATTAATAATAACCAAAGGGCTTTTGAGTGAAAGTAATAAACTGCTCCAAAAGCTAAGACTAAAGTTGCGAATGATACATAGATCGGCCAAGGACTTGGGTCAACTAAATGGTAATCGTGTTTAGGTTTTCCTGCTGACATTATGTGTTACTCTTTTCATAATAGCCTGATGAAAAAAAAGTAAAAGACAAAGTTACATCAGACATATTTTTAGTTTTATTATCATCAACAACTTTAGGATCCAAGAAAAATGTTAATACGAACTCTTTTTTTTCACCTGGTTGTAAAGTCTGTTTTTCAAAACAAAAACAACCTATTTTGTTTAGATAAATACCAAATGGTGATGGGGACACATTAAATGTTGCTGAACCCGACGAAATTTGATTACCAGGATTTTCAACGTTGAATTTAACTGTGTGGACTTCACCTGGTTTTAAATCTAAAGTATTCATTTCAGGATAAAATTTCCAATCTAAAGTATTGTTTATATTTGTATCAAATCTCATTTTATAGTCTTGATTTACTATAATTTTCGGAATTTCTTTATTAGTAGCATTTTGAGTAGTTCCGCCAAATCCTGTTACTCTGCAAAATAAATCATACAAAGGAACTGCTGCAAAAGACAATCCAAGCATTAGTAAAAATATTGATACCAAGGCTATAGGTGTTAAGTTTTTTTTACTAATATTCATTATATTTCTCTATTGTAAATTCCAATATTATAAAAAGTAAGCACAAATAAAAAAATCATAAACAAGATTAATATTAAAGCAGTAATCAAATTTTTTTTCTTTTTATCCATCATATTATTTAAGAAGATTATCAATTAATAAAATTAAAAAAATAAAAAATAAGTAAAAAATTGAATAAATAAATATTTTTCTTGCAATTTTGTTTGAAACCTTGACTATTTTAGAGCTATAAAGTTTAAAACATAAGTAGATATAATACGAAGTCATTATTGATGATACAATTAAATAAAATGTACTGGCAAAGTTATAAAAATACGGAGCTAGAACTGCCGGTGACAAAATTAAAGAATAGACAAGAATATTTGTCTTTGTTGTCTTAGTTCCAGAAATTATAGGAAGCATTGGAATTTTCGCTCTTTTATAATCTCCTGATTTATATAAACTTAGTGCCCAAAAATGAGATGGTGTCCATAAGAAGATAATTGAAAATAATATGAGCGGCTCTAGAGAAATATTTCCAGTCGCTATCGTCCATCCAATAACAGGAGGCAATGCTCCAGCGGCGCCGCCTATAACAATATTTTGTGGGGTTTTCCTTTTTAACCAAATTGTATAAACGAAAAAATAAAAAGCAATTGTTGATGCTAATAAAATTGCAGAAATTAAGTTCGCTGAGAAGTAAATGATACTTACCGACAAAGTTGATAAAATTATGCCAAAATATAAAGCTTGATCTTTTTTAACTTTTCCAGTTGGAATAGGTCTTAAACAAGTTCTACTCATTAAAGCATCTAGATCAGACTCATACCACATATTAAGTGTTCCAGCAGCTCCGGAGCCTATAGCTACCGCTAGGAGAGAAATACAAGCGGAAGTGAAATCTACATTATTTGGAGCTATTAATAAACCAACCATACAGGTAAATAAGACCAAAGACATTACTCTTGGTTTCATTAAGTTAAAAAATGAATTTAAGTCTAAGGCTAAACCAAGTTTAGAGTTTCTAGATTTTATACTTATCTGGCTCAATTTACTTTACTTTAGGTAGCTCTTCAAAAGTATGGAATGGTGGCGGTGATGACACTGTCCATTCTAGAGTCGTTGCTCCTTCTCCCCATGGATTTGGTTCTGCTTTTTTCTTTTTCATAAAGGCGTACAATAGATTTAATAAAAATACCGCTAAACCTATAATAGATATATATGAACCAATTGAAGATATATAGTTCCAACCAGCAAACGCGTCTGGATAATCAGCGTATCTTCTTGGCATTCCTGCTAATCCTAAGAAATGTTGTGGGAAGAATATTAAGTTTACCCCTATAAACGTCAGCCAAAAATGTAGTTTTCCCAAAAATTCTGAGTATTCATAACCTGTCATTTTACTAAACCAATAATAAAATCCTGCAAAAATTGCATACACAGCGCCCATTGATAATACGTAGTGGAAATGCGCAACAACATAATAAGTATCGTGAAGTGCTGTATCAACACCTGCATTGGCCAGAACTACTCCAGTTACTCCTCCTAAAGTGAATAAGAAAATAAAGCCAATAGCCCAAAGCATAGGAGTCTGAAAGCTTATCGAGCCACCCCACATTGTTGCTATCCAAGAAAAAATCTTAATTCCGGTTGGGACTGCAATAATCATTGTCGCCGCTAAGAAATAGGCTTTTGTATCTGTGTCAAGTCCAACAGTGTACATGTGGTGAGCCCAAACAACGAAGCCAACTACTCCAATAGCCACCATCGCATAAGCCATTCCTAGATAACCAAATACAGGCTTTCTTGAAAAAGTTGAAACAATATGACTAATCATTCCGAATCCTGGTAAAATTAAGATATATACTTCTGGATGTCCAAAAAACCAAAATAAGTGTTGAAATAAAACCGGATCCCCACCTGTTTGTGCTTCAAAAAAAGCAGTTCCAAAATTTCTATCTGTTAAAAGCATTGTTATAGCCCCTGCTAAAACTGGCAATGATAATAAAAGTAAAAATGCAGTCACTAAGATTGACCAAGAGAATAATGGCATTTTGTGTAAAGTCATGCCAGGAGTTCTCATATTTAAAATTGTCGTGATAAAGTTAATTGCTCCTAAGATTGATGAAGCTCCTGCAACGTGCAAACTTAGAATTGCTAGGTCCATTGCTGGGCCTGGTTGTCCAGTCTTTGATGACAGAGGTGGGTAAATCGTCCAGCCTCCTCCTACTCCTTTTGCGCCTGGAGGGCCATCAACAAAAATCGATACTAATAATAAAATTAAAGCGACTGGTAATAGCCAAAAAGAAATATTATTCATCCTTGGGAACGCCATATCTGGTGCTCCTATCATAATTGGAACAAACCAGTTTCCAAATCCACCAATCATTGCTGGCATTACCATAAAGAAAATCATGATTAAGCCATGGCCAGTTACTAATACGTTATATAAATGATAATCGCCTCCAAGAATTCCGTCACCTGGATGCATTAGTTCCATTCTCATTAAAACTGAAAAAGCAGATCCAATTATCCCTGCGATAATTGCAAAGATAAGATACATTGTTCCTATATCTTTATGATTTGTTGAGTAAGCCCATCTTTTCCAACCTGTTGGATTTTGATGATGCTCGTGATCTGCAGTTGTTGCTGACATTACTTTATCTCCTTAATTTTTTTTGCTACTTTAATATTATTATTGATTTCTTCTTTGGCAAATTTAACTTTAGCCTCTTTTAACCATTTATTATACTCTTCTTCGGACACAACGTTTACTGTGATTGGCATGAAAGCATGTTTTATTCCACAAAGCTCAGAACACTGGCCATAGAAAGTTCCAGTGCGATCTGCTTTAAACCATGTCTCGTTGATTCTTCCTGGAATTGCATCTCTTTTAACTCCAAAAGATGGTAGCGCCCATGCATGTAACACATCATTTGCAGTTATCATAACTTTTACAACTTTATTCACTGGTACGTAAACAGCATTGTCAACCGCTAATAATCTTGGTTGATTTTCTTTTAAATCTTTTTCATCAATCATATAAGAATCGAAAATGATATTTTCATCTGGGTATTCATATCCCCAATACCACTGATACCCTATAGCTTTAATAGTAACATCTGCCTTAGGAATTTCATCTTGTGAGTATAAAACTTTAAATGAAGGTACTGCCATTACGATCAAAATTAAACAAGGAACCAATGTCCAAATAACCTCAATTAAGGTGTTATGACTTGTTGTTGATGGAACTTGATTCTTGGAGGCCCTGTATCTTACACAAACATATAAAAGTAAAAATAAAACAAAAGCAGTGATAGCAGTTATTATTGGCACAAGCATGTAGTCGTGAAACCAAACGATGTCATCCATACTTTTTGAAGCTGCTTTTTGGAAACCTAGTTGCCAATCCTTAGGCTCATTGGCAATAAGCGCTGTTGGCCAAGCTAAGAAAAGTGTATAAGCAATTTTTTTAATCATGAGTTTTTATACAGCTTTTAGACAATTACACAATTTCAATTAATGCGACAATTAATGAAAGTTATTGATAAAATTTACTAATGAAATCGCGCTTATTACAGCCGTATCAGACCTTAGAATGTTTCTAGATAACGTAAAAGGTTTTACCGCTCTATTTTGAAGTATTAACTCACGTTCAGATGAAGAAAAATCGCCCTCGGGACCAATTAGTATACAACAGGCATTAATGTTTTTAAGATCTTCAGCTTTTAAGTTTTCTTTTGAATTAACATCCGCAAATAAAATTTTTGAGTTTTCATCAAAAGTTTTTAAAAAATCCTTTAATTTTTTTACATTTATAATTTCTGGAGGCACAAGTTGATTAGATTGTTCAGTCGCTTCAATAACTATTTTTTTTGCTCTATCAAGATTTAATTCTTTAACTTCTGTTCTTTCTGAGATGATTGGAATAATTTTACTTATACCGAGCTCTGTAGCTTTTTGTAAAATAGTATCCATTGGATTTTTTTTTACTAAGCAAATAGCTAGCTCGGTTTTAGATAAATTGTTAACTTCTTTAATTTTTTCTAAAAACCTAACTTCAACTCTATCTTTATTTAAAAAAATTATTTCACTTTTCCATTCTCCATTTTTATTAAAAAAATTTAATTTTGAGCCCCTTTTAAGTCGCATAACATTAACAATATAATGAGTGTGCTCTTTGCTTAACAAACTTGTATTATTTTCTAGTATACTGTCTGGATGATATAATCTAATATTCATTAGTATCTATAATATAAACAAATGTTGAAGATATAAAGGAGCTTTAATGAAAAAAGGTAAAAGAGCTGGAGAATCCCCAATAGGCATTAATGTGATAGAAGGAAAATCTTATTTTTGGTGTACTTGTGGAATTAGTTCTAAGCAACCTTTTTGTGACGGTTCACACAAAGGAACTGAATTCGCACCTTTAAAATATTTAGCTGATCAAACAAAAAAAGTTTTTTTCTGCTCATGTAAACAAACAAATGATCAACCATTATGTGATGGTTCACATAATATTTAATAAATGATGAAAACAAAAGCAGTAGTGTTTGACGCTTACGGTACATTGTTCGATGTAAATTCAGCTGCTAAAAGATGTAAAGATAAAATTGGAACTAAGTGGGAAACATTTGCAAATTTTTGGAGAACTACTCAGCTTGAATATACTTGGCTTAGAAGTTTAATGAAAAGACATAAAAATTTTTGGGATATTACTGAGGACAGTTTGGATAAATCAATGAAAGTATTCAATATTAATAAAAATATGAAAAATGAGTTGCTTAGTCTTTACAAAATTTTATCTCCTTATCCCGAAGTAAAAAGAGTCTTGGAAGACTTAAAAAAGAAAAACTTCAAACTTGCTATACTTTCTAACGGGACACTTGATCTTATAAATGAACTAGTTGAAAGTAATAAGTTAAATAATTTATTTGATGATCTTTTTTCTATTGAAGAAGTGAAAATTTATAAACCTGACCCAAGAGTTTATGAAATACCGATTAAAAAATATAAAATTAAATCTGATGAAATTACTTTTTTAAGCGCGAATACATGGGATGTTTCAGGAGGCGGAAACTTTGGATATAATTCTATTTGGGTTAATAGACATAACTCAGTATTTGATATCCTCGATTTTAAGCCGAAAAATGAGATCAGCAATTTAACGCAGCTACTTGATATAGTTTAAACTTTCTTTATAAATATTTCTATGTCTCAAATTGAAGTAAAAAAAATTATTAAAGCCTTAAATGCCTCAGATGGTGCAGGAGTAAAATTAAAAAGAAGCATAGGAACTCCAGAAGCAGATTATATCGATCCATTCTTAATGCTTGATGAATTTGGTTCTGAAAATAAAGATGATTATGTAGCTGGTTTTCCACCTCATCCACACAGAGGAATAGAAACAGTAACTTATATGTTAAACGGAGAGTTTGAACATCAAGATAGCACTGGAGCTAAAGGTATTATGACATCTGGAGATGTACAATGGATGAAAACCGGAAGAGGGATTATTCACTCCGAAATGCCTGCTATGAAAGAAGGTAAGTTATTAGGCTTTCAACTTTGGATAAACATGCCAGCTAAAATGAAAAAGAACAAGCCTGAATACCTTTATATAAAAGGAA
Organism: uncultured Pelagibacteraceae bacterium; assembly: GCA_902535505.1. Classification (GTDB taxonomy): domain Bacteria; phylum Pseudomonadota; class Alphaproteobacteria; order Pelagibacterales; family Pelagibacteraceae; genus Pelagilacustribacter. Next base: position 10,995 of record CACATS010000016.1, read on the forward strand.
ATGAGCTCGGACAACACGAAGATAGTGAGAAAATTGTAAAAGTAATCGCAGGCAAATACGAAAAAGCTGAAGGACCTGAAAAAAATCATAACGTTGATCCCATTTATTTTCATATAATTTTAAATGAAAAAAAAGAATTTAACTGTGATGTACCATCAGGACATAACTCTTTTGTATACCTATTAAAAGGAGAATTAGATATAGGAGAAAAAGCCCACAATAAAACAGCTGACTCAAACTTAATATTATTAGAGCGAGGGACTAAATTAAAAATTAAAGCAAGTAAAAAATCTGAATTTTTATTTATAGCTGGTAAGCCAATTGGCGAACCTATTGCAAGAGGTGGGCCGTTTGTGATGAATACAAAAGCTGAGATACTTGAGGCTATTCAAGACTATAACAACGGAACATTTGCTAAATATTAAAAGTTAAAGTACGTTCCCTTAAAAAATGCCTAAATCTATCGTAATTAAAAAAAACGGAGGTCCCGAAGTATTAGAACTTCAGGATGTAAACGTTGACTCTCCGGGTACTGATGAAATAAAAGTTACAAATCACGCAATTGGTTTAAATTATATTGATACTTATCATAGATCTGGTTTGTACCCCATCAATTTGCCTAGTGGTATTGGTTTGGAAGCTGCTGGTAAAATTGATGAAGTAGGTTCAAATGTTTCTGAGTTTAACAAAGGTGACAATATTGCATACGCCTCTGTTCCATTAGGAGCTTATGCACAGCAAAGAATAATCCCATCTAAAATAGCTGTTAAAATTCCAGATGGAATTTCATACGAGTTAGCTGCAACTTTAATGACAAAAGGTTTAACTACTAATTATTTACTTACCAAAACTTATAAGCTTAAAGCTGGTGAAACAGTTCTTTTTCATGCAGCAGCTGGAGGAGTCGGCCAAATTTTTGCTCAATGGGCTAATAGTATTGGAGCAAAAGTAATTGGAACAGTCGGCTCTGATGATAAAATCAAAATAGCTGAAGAAAATGGTTACTCTTATGTCATTAATTATACAAAGGATAATTTTGCAAAAGAGGTTATGAAAATTACTAAAAATAAAGGAGTGCCTGTAGTTTTTGATGGTGTAGGAAAAAAAACATTCCATGGATCATTAGAATGTCTTTCAACAAGAGGTATGATGATAAGTTTTGGAAATGCATCTGGACCTTTAGATCCTATTAATGTTCCAAAAGAAATCCAGCCCAAGGGCCTTTACTTTACAAGGCCTTCTATTGGACAGTACTTTAGTAATAGAAAAGAACTTCAAGTTGGAGCTGATCAAATTTTTGAGAAGGTGAAATTTGGAAAAATAAAAATTAGAATTTCAAAAAAGTATAAACTTGCAGAAGCTAAGAACGCTCATGCAGATCTTGAGGCAAGGAAATTAATTGGTCCAGCAATTTTACTTCCCTAATGTCAAAAAAAATAATTTCTCCTTGTATTAGTATTTGTAAAACTGATCCTGTAACTGGCTACTGCTACGGATGCGCGAGAACTAACGAAGAAAAAAAACAATGGAAAGATGAAAATATTAGTGATGAATGGAAATTAGCAAATATTGAGAAAATAAAATCAAGAATGCAAGGGTGGCAATTAAGTACTTTTGAAGAATCTTACAATCATAAAGTTAACCAAGGAATTTCACTTTTTAAAAAAAAACTTTTAGAGGATTGATTTATAAATCCTTTTTCATAGAGTCCATATCACTAAGGTGATATTTCAACGCTTCATTAGACATTCTAACTTCCTGTAAAAATAAAAAAATTGAAATTATCATACATACACAGCACAACGCAAAACTTAACCTAGCATAAAATGTTAAGTCTAAATATAATAGTAATACCGTAAGCATATTGAAAAGAAATCCAAATGACGAAAACCCCATTACATATTTAAGAAAATTGGTTCTTTTATTTAATACATGAAGTTGTTTTTCTAACTCTGGTGGAACTTTTTTTTCAAATGTAAATTTGTCGTGCAGTTGTCTAATTAATGCGCTTAAAGTATGAAAACGATTACTATACATAGTCATCATTAAAGGAATTGCAGGAAACATTAAAGCTGCAACTGTGTAATCAATATCCATATCGAATCAAATTGATTATGTAGATAGTGTTTGATATTTACAAGTAATATTTCATGAAGCATTTAAAGATATTCATAGAATTAACTAGATTAAACAAACCTATAGGCTTTATGCTTTTGTTCTGGCCTTGTTCATGGGGGTTAACTTACGCACAGAGTTTTAATCAAAATAGTCATATGTATTTTTATTACTTAATTTTATTTTTTTTTGGTTCATTATTAATGAGAAGTGCTGGATGTATATTTAATGATATTGTGGACAAGGATTTCGATAAAAAAGTAAAAAGAACTAAAAAAAGACCTTTAGCAGCAAATATTATCTCAATTAATCATGCTCTTTTTTATGTAGCTTTTTTATGCTTTTTTGCTTTTTTAATTCTTATACAATTTAATACACTTACAATTTTTTTAGGATTAGGATCAATGTTTCTAGCTTTTTCCTATCCTTTTATGAAAAGAATTACTTATTGGCCTCAATTATTTTTAGGGATTACTTTTAATTGGGGAATAATTATGTCTTGGACCTCCATGGGTTATGATATTTCATATAATATTTTGACTTTATATGTCGCGGCCATATTTTGGACATTGGGCTATGACACGATTTATGGAGCACAAGATATGTCTGATGATGAAATTATAGGGCTTAAGTCTACCTCAATTAAATTCAAAAAAAATATCAAATTTTTTGTTGGTAGTTGTTATTTTCTAAGTGCTTTACTGTTAAGTTTTTTGTTTTTAGAGTTTATAGGTATAAATTTTTTTACTCTTTTTTTATCAGTATTCTTTCTAAGTCTTTTTTACCAGATAAAGACTTTTAAAAAAGAAAAACAAGAAAGTTGTCTTATGGCATTTAAAATTAATAATTTATCTGGTTTAATACTATTATTATCAATTTACTCGATTTAAACAATGGAAACGAAAGAATTAAAAATTATTCTTAAAAGACTTTACAGAGAATACGTAAAATATCATTTCAAAACAATTTTATTTTGTTTAATTTTATCAATACTCGTAGCGGGATCAACTTCAGCTACTGCATGGCTTTTGGATCCTGCAGTAAAAAAAATATTTGTTGAAAAAGATCAAACCTTAGCTTGGTTAATACCGATTGCAATTATATTTGCTTTCGCTGCAAAAGGTCTTTCTCTTTACTTCGCAAGGTTAAATATTATCAAGGTTGGACAAAAAATTTCAGGTGAAATGCAAAAAAAATTAGCTAAGTCAATTTTATTTTCAGATATCCAAACTTTAGACTCTCGACACTCAGGAAAGTATATTTCGAATATAATGTACGATTGCGGGCAAATACATCAGCTAGTAAGCACTGCAGTATTAAATCTAATGAAAGACTCCTTTTCCGTAGTGTTTTTAGTGGGGCTAATGTTTTATCAAAATTGGAAGTTAGCTCTTTTTGCTATGATCATGATACCTTTAGCTGCAGGTTTAGCAAAAAACCTAGGAAAAAAAATGGGAAAAGCAACTTTACAAGCTAGTCAAATATCTGGAAAGCTTACTTCTTTATTATCTGATATTTTTAAAGCTTCGAAAATGATAAGAGTTTATCAAAAAGAAGACGATGAAAAGAAAAATTCTGAAGAGGTCATTACTCAGTTAGTAAACAAAAATATCAGAGCAGCAACTATTCTTATCAGAGCTACGCCTATAATGGAGGTTTTAACAGGGATAATGATTGCTGGTTTTATATTTTACTCAGGAAAATTGATTAACGCTGGTGAATTAGAAGTGAACAATTTTTTTTCCTTTTTAGCAGCAATGATGCTTGCTTATCAGCCTGTTAGATCGCTTGCTACTATCAATATGACGATCCATCAAGGCTCTGTTTCTGCTAAAAGAATTTTCACGGTTATTGATAAACCAATAGAAATAAAAAATGATTATAACTTGCCTAAACTTAAAATCACTGACTGTAATATAGAGTTCAAAGATGTTGATTTTAGATATGAGACTACTAATGAAAAAGCTGTAAAAAATATTAACTTAAAATTTGATGGTGGTAAGATAACTGCTCTTGTGGGGCAAAGTGGTGCAGGAAAAAGTACAATTATAAATTTAATACCAAGATTTTACGATCCACAAAACGGTATAGTTCAAATTGATGGTCAAGATATAAGAAAAATTCAACTTAATTCTGTAAGAAAATATATCTCTTTAGTTAGTCAAGATATCTTTTTATTTGATGATACGATAAAAAAAAATGTATCCTACGCTAATCCAGATGCTTCTCAAGAAGAAATAGAGACAGCATGTAAATTTGCTGCTGCTGATGAGTTTATTAATAAGCTACCAGAAAGATACGAGACCCAAGTAGGAGAAAATGGAGTTAAACTATCAGGAGGGCAAAAGCAGAGAATTTCTATTGCAAGAGCAATAATAAAAAACTCCTCAATAATACTACTAGATGAAGCTACATCTTCGTTAGATACTGAGTCAGAAAGAATAGTTCAAAATGCAATAAATAATTTGATTAAAAATAAGACAACAATTGTAATTGCTCACAGACTTTCAACTATTCACAACTCTGATAAAATTTTCGTTTTTAAAAACGGTAAAGTAGTTGATTCAGGTAAGCATGAGTTTTTGGTAAATAACTGCGAAGAATATAAATCTTTGTACCATAACCAACTTAAATAAATTTGATGAGACTCCTATACGGGACTTTAACTTTAATAATTTATCCTTTGCTTAATTTTTTTAGCTCTTGAAATGTGTCTTGGAACAATAATTGTTTTAATATTTTTTATTTTTTTTCTTAGTTCTATATGAGCTTTTAAACAAAATTCATCTTCACCCTCATGTGTACTAGCAGCTAACCAAAATTTATTAAAATTTAAAAATTGATTATTATTGTCATTAGATTGAGTTTTATCTAAACTTTCGCAAAATTTTAAATTTCCAAAATAAAATATATTTTTTGCATTTAAATTTTCAAGAAATTTTTTTGTTTCTTGATTTGAAACAATACATAAATTGAA
>CACATS010000017.1 GCA_902535505.1 uncultured Pelagibacteraceae bacterium
TGAGGTTACTGACCCAAGAAATATTGGTTCAATTATCAGAAGCGCAGTAGCTTTTAATATAAAAGGTATAATTGTAAAAGAGAGATCATTTCCTTCAAAAAGTAAATTGTTATTTAAAAGTGCAAGCGGTGGTGTAGAACATATTAAGATATTCAAAGTGCCTAATTTAAACACTGCTTTAAGGTTTTTAAAAACAAAAGATTTTTGGATTAGCTCTTTTGATGTAACTGGCCTAAAAGACTTTACTAATCATGATTGGAATGGAAAAAATGTTTTAATATTTGGTTCAGAGGGATCAGGAATTAAAAAAAATACATTAAGGAACTCAGATTTTATTTTCAAGATTAATATAAGTAAAAAAATAGAGAGTTTAAATATCTCTAATTCAGTTTCAGTAGTATCTCATTATATAAATAATTCTACAGATGAAAATTAAAACTCAAGACAATATATTGCTACTATTTTCTATAGGAATAATTGTTTCTTATTTCTTATCTTTATATTTTGACGAAAATTCTATTGGATCTGGGGGCTATAACGGAGACCTGACATGGATTTGGAGAAACTTTGAAATATTTAAATCAAATAATTTAGTTGAAGCAATAGTACATGAAAAATTTGTTGGTAACAGACCTCCGCTTTTATATATATTAAATTTATACCTAAATCCATTTTTAGATAATATAGATAGTTATAGAAAAAGTGTTTTTTTATTTTTTTTAATTACTCCAGTAATCTTATTTTTTACTTTGAAAAAAAAATTCGCTTATCAGAATAATTATTTTCTAATTTTAATTTCTTTATTTATTTTTTTAAGTCCTTTTTTTAGAAGTTCTGCTGTCTGGGGCCAAGAGATAAACTATGGAATTTTGTCCTTAATAATCACCTTTTTTTATTTTTACAAATTCAAACATTCAAAAAGTTTTTTTGACCTTCTTTTAGTTATTTTTTTTAGTTCCATATGTGTTTATTTTGATCAAAAATTACTAATTGTACCTCTGTTTTGTTTTCTCAATATACTTTTAAATAAAGAAATAGCTGTTACAGAAAAAATTTTGAGCACATCGATTTATTTTATTTTTAGCTTACCATTTATTTTCCTAATTTTTGTTTGGGGTGGAATTGTCCCGGCTTTGACTCAAGAATCTAATTATCAATCTTTCAACAGTATTCAAAATTTTACTCTTCATTTTTATCATATCGGGTTTGCATCAACTCTTATCGCTTTATATTTAATTCCTTTAATTATTTTAAAAGAAGAAATAAATTTTTCTAAAATAAAAAAATTTCTTAAATTAAATTTTTTAGTTTTATTTTTACCAATTATACTTTATTTAGGAATATACATTTTTTTTGACTGGTATGAATTATTGCAATCCAAGCAATATACAACGTCTAATGGTGCTACTTATGGATTAGGATTCGTAGATAAACTAGGAATAATGTTGTTTAATGATTTAATTATTAGAAAATTATTTACTTTTTTAGCTTTCTCAATCTCATGGATTATTATTGTGTATGGTTTAAAGATCAAAGCAACTAGCTGGTTAATTGTAATATACTTTTATTTCTTATCTTTAATTTTGCTTCCAATAATGCAAGAATATTTTGATCCTTATATTTTTTTATTATCTCTGTTGATGAACAAAGATAAATTTAATTTAAGCTTTGGTAGAACAATTACATCTTCATTATTTTTTATATGCGCTTTGTCTTTTGCGATCATATATTATTAGATTTTAAGATTTCTTTTATTTTAATTTCATCTATATTTTTAAAACTTATTAAATGATCATATTTAAAATTTAAATATTTATTTCTTGCTAGAATAAATTTATAATCATTTAAAAGTCTTTTATAGCCATCTTCATCTCTAATAAATTTACCTCTGTCACAATCCATTAATATTTTAGTAAGAAAATTTTGATCATTTTTTCTAACAGCATCTACTGCATAAATTTTAAAATTTTTTGTTTTTTGTAAAAAAATATTTATTAGATCATCGTTGACATGATGAAAAACACCAATTAGTAAAATGATTGTTTTATTCTGGTTAAAATTACTAAAATCTATTTCATGAATACTTTTTTGCTCAAAATTGAAATTTTTAAAATTAAGATATTTTTTTTTGGACTTATTTATATAGTTTTCTTCTATATCATAACCATCATATTTTATATCTTTGCTTAGATTCTCTAAAATAATACTATCTGCACATCCAATCTCTACAATTTGATTTAAATCCTCTAATCTAAAATATTTTAAAAAATCATCATAAAATGATCTCTTAATTAAAATTTTTTGAATTAATCTGTAAAAAAAAGAATACATTAAAAATCTCTCATTAAAATAGTTTGTTTCTTAAACAATCTGATTTTATATCCAATTTCTGTAAATTTCATTTTTTTTTTATAGAATGAAATTGATCTAATGTTATTTGCCTCTAATGATATGGAATTTTTTTTCTTCTTTTTGAAATCATTAAGAATATGTTCTAAAAAAAACGAACCTAAGCCTTTTGATTGAAATGAGCTTTTAATTGCAATCAAATTTAAGTTAATATTTTTATTAATTATAATTTTTTTGTTATTATCTAAAAAAAAAATATCAATTTTAAAATAAACGAAAAGAATGTTTATCAAAGTTATGAAACTTAAATTTTTTATTAAGTGAAAGATAATCTTATAATTAAGCGACTTAAAGCTTTTCAAATATTCACTTGGGTTTTCAGCTAAAAGTGCACATCCTATAAGCTCACCTTTAAAATAATTTCCATAGAAATATAGACTTTTCTCTTCAATAAATTTTTTTATATATTCATATTTTAAGCTTTCACTCAAATTAAAAAATATTGAGTCTTGAATTTCACTATCAAGTAAATAGATCGACTCTTTGATAATTTTTTTATCGGCGGTTTCTATTTTTTTTATTATATTCATTTTTTAGATAAAAATCTTGAATTACTCTTAAAATTTTATCGATATAACTTTTTTCAATTTTATTATGGCTCGGTAAACAAAGTAAGCTTTGCTCATATAATTCTGCATTAGTATTTTGCAGAGTATCTATTTTAAATGTTTTTGCACAATTTTTATAATTTAAAAATTTTGTTTCATATCCATTTTTTAAAAGATGATCATTTAGTAAATTTTTTTTCTCTACTAAAATTGGAAAATCTAAAAAATTTTGATAATTGAAATCTTTTACATTAAAAAATTTTACCTCTTTAATTTTCATCAGCTTTAATTTTCTTAAATAGTATTGATTGTTTTTTTTTCTAACAAAATGATTTTTTTTTCTTCTTAATTTATCTGATAATTGCATATAAACTAATTTTTTTGAGAAACTGGCCATTTTTGTAAAGTATATAAAGGGGATTCTTTTTCTAATCTTAAATTTTAAACTCGGGTAAAATAACTGTAATAATTTTTTATTCTGATATTTATGAGCGTATTTTACAACATAGAAGAAAAAATAATTATAAAATAATTTCAAGGAAAATATTTTTAATATTAGATAAATAAAGTTTTGTTTTAAATAAGTGTTTAAAGGAAAATTCTTAAATGTAGATTGAAAAGACTGGTTAAAATTAATAAAGTTTATATCATTTGTTGAAATCCCACCTCCATATAAAGCTGATATATTTTTCATTATATTAAAACTATATAGTGAATAGTCCCCCAGGGAACCTGAGTATATTTTTTTATTTTTTTTTAAATGGTAATTATCAAAATAGATAGCATTATCTTCAATAAAAGTTATTCTTTTTTTTTTGCATAAATTTTTAATAATTGACTGACTTTTAAAATCGTTGAACATGTTTGTATAAACTAATGCTAAAGTTTTTTTATTCATAGTATTAATAAATCTCTTACGATTTAAGCAGCCTGTTTTAATATCGATATCAATTAACTTAATTTTAAATTTTAAATTTTTTGCAATTTCTATCATTTCTTCAAGATTGTAAGACGAAAAAATAATCTCATTTTTTTCCGGATAATTTTTTTTTAAATATTTTAACAAAATCAAAAATCCAACTCGTAATTGACTTGAAAATACAAAAAAATTTTTATTAGAATTTTTTTTAATTTCATAAATGATTTTTTTTTCATAATTACTATGATTTTTAAATATTGAACTTAGATAATAAAAAAAGTTTAAATAAAGATTGATTCTAAAAATTTTCATTTTGAAAACAATTTAGCTATTCTTTTAGCATTAGCTAAAACAAACCCTAGAGGATATAAATTTTTTTTAAAGTTTATGACTGATCCATCTATAATGTAAATTGATTTATTGGCATTTAATTGACAATTATTGTTAACAGATAACTTTGAGTTACCTGGAGTAATTGTGCCAAAATAGTGATAGTCAGCACCTATTCCTGGAAAAAAATTTTTATAAAAAGGTAAAATTATTTTCTTATTTTTTAGATATGATAAAATAATACTTTGTTTACTCTTTAAAATCTTAAGTGTATTTTTTTTTTTTGAATATATTGCGAAAAAATCTTTTTTTTTTTTGATAAACAAATTACTATATTTTGAACCTAACAAAGTATTTGAAAAAAAAATATAATTTTTAAAAAACATTAAAACACTTCTTAAAGGTCTCATTATTGAATAAATTTTAAGAGAAATATCTATAATCATTTCATTTGCAGGTCTTATATCTCCAGAAAAACTTTCTTTGGTGTTTTTAATTTGAAAAAGACCAGGTGTCATATTTAGTTTACTAGAAATCTTATTCCTACCTAAATAAACGGACGTTAATCTAGGATGGTGTTTTATAGGAACTTCATGTCTTATATTCAAATAATCCATAATTAATTTTGTAGTTGATAATGTTCCACCAGCTAAAATTAATTTTTTTGTTAGAAAAATTTTGTTTTTTTTTTTGTTTATGCAATATAATTTTATTAGACTCCCTTTTTTTTCAATTTTTTCTAAAAAATAATTATGAATTACCAATTTACTTTTAATTTTTTTAAATATAAGTCTAGGTCTTAATTCACCACCTTTTTTTTTGAAATCATGCAAAGCTAATAATGATTTTTTAATTATTAAATTTTTTTCACTTTTATTTGTTGATAAAAGTCCTTCATAGAAACTATCCATTTCAAAGTTGTTTGAATAATCTTTAAAAGAACCAGATAAAGATTTTTCATTAAGTATTTCAACAAAACTTCTAATAATTTGTTCTTTTGTTTTTTTTCCAAATGAATTTAAATCACTATCATTATCTCTATCCATTTGTAATCCCCAATAATTTGATAGTCCACCAAATCCTAAAGATCCTAATAAATTACAATTTTTTTTATCAAAAATAAATTTATTATAATTAAAATAATCTTGAATTTGATTAAAATCTTTCTTTATTTGTGGTGGAAAAGTTTTGTAATCAACGTTAGATTTTTTTTTATTTTCATTTTTATTATTAAATTGAGGAGATATCATATGAAGTTTTGTTTTTTTTTTTAGAAACTCTTCAGCAAAAACAAGGCTTGATAAACCGCTTCCAACAATTAATATATCAAAAAAATTTTTAGACATTAGATAATTTTTATCATTGACTTATGATAAATCCTCAACGCTTTCGATTAAATGATCTATAGATTTATTGCTTGGGCTATAATTTTGATTCTTATTGTTAAGAAAAATAATTAAGCTAAACAAAGAAATTAAAAATAAAACTATTATTATTATTGCTAAACTTAATAAAATGTTTGAGGCTAAACCCAATAACATTAATGGAAAATAAAACTTCATTAGAAATATTGAAACAGCAAAAATTATACTTAAAACTATACCAACTAAAGAGATAAAGAAAAATTTTATTGCTATTAAATCTACAAAAACTGAAAGCGACATTAAAGCATGGGCAAAATGTTTCCAAAAATTTAATTTTGAGCCTCCCTCTATTCTAAATCCTTTTTCACAATCAATTTTGCTAAATGGGATTTTTGATCTTAATATCGAAGCTGAATAGTGATTTTGAAGATTATTAATGTTTACAATTTTTTTTAAATTAACTTTTGACATGCAGCTGAAATTCCCAAAATCTAAATCCATCCCAATTAAAATTTTAAATATTTTTTTATAAGTAAAATGGAGTGCTCTAAATAAAATACTTTCTTTTCTTTTTTTTCTACTTGCAAAAACTATTTTGTTTTCATCTGTTTGGCATTTATCTAATAATCTAGTTATATCCTCTGGTCTATCTTCTCCATCAGAATCCATAATTAATAAATGTGTCATGTCGTCAACATTCTTTTGAATATACTTCACTCCGATCGATATGGCGCCTTGAGAGCCAATATTATTAAATAAATTTATAATTTTTGTTTTTCTTTTAATTTTTTCTGGAATTTCAGCGGTTGATGCGTCATTAACAATATATACCTCATAATTTTTCCAAACCGTAAGATGTAATTTTTTATTTATTTCACTCAGTAAGATATTTAAACTCGACCAATCGTTATAAACTGCAATTAAAATTTTAAGTTTCATTTTTTAAATAAAATTTTATATATATTTTTACATATTTTATTGATATTAAACCATAATAAAATTAAAATTAATTTAGTGCCCTCATAGCTCAATTGGTAGAGCAATTGATTTGTAATCAATAGGTTCGCGGTTCGAGTCCGTGTGAGGGCACCATTTAAAAATAAAGTTTATTTTGTTTGAATAAGCTAGTAAAAAGATTTAAATATTTGAAAAATATAATCATTATACCAACATTAAATGAAAACGATAATATAAATTATCTTTTTAAATTAATAGTAAATAAATTTAAAATTCCAATACTATTTATAGACGATAATTCAAGTGATGGTACTCGAGAAAAAATCTTAAATCTTTCAAAAAAAAGCAAACTAATTAATTATATATTTAGAAAAAAAAGATACGGCATAGGTTCAGCACATAAAGAAGGTATTCGATGGGCTTATAAAAATAAATTTAATCTATGCTTTACTATGGATGCAGATAGAACTCATAACCCATTTGAGATAAAAAAAATGATCAAGTCTCTTAAAAAAAATAATGCCGACGTTATTATCACCTCAAGATTTTTAAAAAAAAGTTCTTTAGAAGATTGGCCTTTTTTAAGAAAAATTATCACGAAAATAAGATATTATTTAGTTAAAATAATTTTAAATACTAGATTAGACTCATCAGGTGGCTTTAGATGCTATAATATTTCTAAGGTTAAGAAAGAAGATATACTTTTAGCAGAAAATAATGGTTATTTCTTTTTAATAGAAAGTTTGTTCTATTTAGAGAGATTCAACTATAAAATATTAGAAATTCACTCAAATTTAAAGTATCGATCTAGCGGTCAATCGAAAATGAGGATGATAGATATTCTTTCAGCTCTAATAAATCTTTTTAAACTATCACTTTTTAATAAAATATAAATTTTTAACCTAAATGAAATGATTGGAGAAAATATGTGTTCAATGGGTACGTATTTTTTATTTTTTCAAAAGATCTTTTTTTTCTTAGAAAAGAGTATTTCCTATAATTTAACTTTTCCAAATAATCATTTATCTTATTAATATTTTTATCTGTTTCAATAATTAAAGCTGGTTTATCTTTTTTTATTATATTATTAAGACCTTTGACTACAGATAATTCATGTCCATTAACATCAATCTTTATAAGAGATATTTTTAAATTTAATTTATCAATTCTTTTTAAAAAAATTTCTTTTTGTACAATATAAATATTTTTTTTAAACTTAAAATCTAGATTTATTTGTTTCTGTAATTCTTTCTTGTCATAAAAAGTATAAGTTACTAAGTCAAAATTTTTTTTAAAAAATTGATACCTTGGATAAAAAACTTTATAATTTTCATTTCTTTCTCCTATTCCGTAATCAAACACTTTCATATTTTTATAATTTAATTTTTTTAAAATTTTCACATATGGTATATTGGGCTCAAAACATAGAATATTTGAAACATTAAGTTTTTTTATAAAAAACTTAGATGCAATTCCATCACTTGCACCCACATCAATAATATTAATTTTTTTATTAAAATTTAAATATGAGACACCGTATGCATCATCTTCGAAAATATTTGTAAATCTTATTAAATATCTAAAAAAATAATAAACTAAAGGATGACTCCTTATAATCTTTTCTATAAATTTAATTAAACCTGAGCTAGCTGTTTTTGATATTTTCATTCTTTTATTTTTCTAAAACTAGATAAAACTACACCATTACGTGTAACATTAAAAATTTCCTCTCCGTTATGTTTATCGAAACAATTTAGTAGTTCGTTATTTTTATTTACTGTAGCTCTATTAGTTACTATTACATAATCTGAATTTTCAAATCTATTGATCTCAAAATTTATAAAACCATTTTTTTTAAGATAATATTTAATCGAGGGAGAAACTCCACATGAAGTTATTCTTAGTTTTTTATTTTTCTCAAAATCTACATTATTTATCAATTCTTTAATAGAAGCTCCCCAATAGTCATTTTCAAATTTTTTTATATTATTTTTTTTACTGCCATTTAAAATATTTAAGTATGTATATTGGTAAGGAGTAATTACTAGAAAATTAAAAATAAAATAAGAAAAAAGTATTAATAAAAATGCTGAAATAAATTTTATACCAGATTTTTTCAAATTTTTAATAAGAAAATAGATTGTCAAACCTGGAGCTATACATAAATACGGCAACATCCAAAGCACATGCCTTAAACCATCATAAATAGAGAAAGGAGTGATATAAAACAAAATAAATGGATATATTACCATCGAAGTTATCCAAAGTAATTTGTAGTGAAACAATCTAAATTTTTCAGTAAAAAAGGATTTAGAGCCGATCAAGATTCCAAAAAAGAGTAAATAAGATACTAAAAAATATTCTGGTGATTTATAAATAATATTGGTTAATAGGTAAGATTTTGGAATATCTTTATAAAAATAATATTCACCATTAACTAGAATATAAAAATATCCTCTCCATAAGTCTGAAAAAGCCCACTCATAAAAAAACTTTAATGGTAAAAGAAAAATATTCGGGTGGGTGTCTATCCAGAATAAAACCAAAGTAAAGTAAAAAATCAAAAAACCTTTTAAGATATCATAAATAAATTTTTTTAGTTCAATCTCTTTATAATCAAATTTCTTATAAATAAATTTTTCAAATATAAAAAATACTACCAAAGGTAATAAGGATCCTAAAAAAAATAGATTAATTCCAGTCCCAATCGCTGCTAACAAAGATATGTAATAAATTTGAGAACTTTTATTCGATTTTAGATACATAATTGCCAAATAAAATATCCAAACATGGCAGAATGCAATTATTGTATCCTTACTATTAAAACCCATATGGCCAAAAAAAGCAGGAAAAAAAAATAGAATTAAAAATACAATAATTCCTACTTCTTTATTAAAAAATTCTTCACAAACCTTCTTAATGCCAACAATTGCCGCAATAGAAAAAAATAAATTTACCAGATGACCTGCTTCTATATGGTAAGCGGATGGAAAAGCTTGAACAAAAAGATATCGTAAAGAATAATATATAGGAGAATAAAATTCTCTTCGAAAGATATTTTCAGGATCAGATAAGCCTAAAGAAAGTAAATAGTTAGCAGCTATTTTTCCTTGAAGTATTAAAGTGGCCTCATCCCATGAATAGCCGATAGATACTGCACAAAACGAAGAAAATAAAATTAAAATATAAAATACAATTTTTCTATTTTTTTTTGACATTAGGTCTAAAAAAATTATTTCTCTATTTCGTCAAATTCTTTTTTTATTTTTTTATAAAATTTATAGATAAGAATTTTATCCTCTTCATTTAAAAGCTTTTCCTTTTCTAGTCCACTTGATATTTCTGATCTAATTTTATTTTTAATAAACTCAATGTTTTCTTTTTCATTTAATCTTAAAATTTTATTAAAACTCTCTAATTTATCTGCAAAAATTAAATTATAAGTTACATTTAATATGATTATTATTGAGAATGTGACAGCTGATAGTTTTATAAAAAACAATTTTAGATTGTTTGAATTTTTTTTATCACTCATATATTTTTTGTCTAATTAAATTAATATCATAATTAGTACTAATCTAAAGCTAAATCTAATTTATTTCTTTTTATCAGTTGTTCTAATTTGATTTTTTTTTAACTTACTCATTAAAAAACCATAATTAACAGAATTAATTTCATAGACATCTTATTAGATTTTTGTATTTTTTGTTTGAAGCGTAAATTCTTCCCCACCAATAACAATAATTAGTCTAGGCAAATTTAATCTTTTATTTTTTAAAACCTTCTTGAAAAATTTATTTTTGCACCATAGTCAGGTATATCGTTTAAAAAATTATATTTAGAACTTATTTTTAAATCAAATCCATTTATTTTATTATTTAATGACAAACTCGTATCCTCAAAATTATTTAAATTAAATCCAAGTTTCATTTTATCATTCGGAACATAGCCAGCAGATAAGTAAATTTCATTACTATAACCTTTTCCAATAGCTTTAAATCTTTCAAAATTTCCAACTAATGACCATGCAGATTTTAAGCTTAAATCAAAACCATAACCAATCTTAAAATTATGCAATGATTTATCATCTACTTTGTAATTATAAATTGTGCTTTGATCATTTAGATAATAAAATTCTGCATCTGATGATTGACTTAAATCAGCAATATAATCTAGTCGAACATAATGATTAGTGGTTTCATCCTCTCTTTTATTGGTTGTGTCTAAGATTACACCAATTGTAGTTAGTGCTGATGCAATGTTTTGAACTTTAAAACCCAGTGCATCTTCAAAAGTATTTCCTAGTAGTGTTTTTTCATTAAAAGATTTCAGTGTTGTGTATCCTAAATCTAATTTAATGCTAGGATTCAGGTTTAATTTTTCATCACTTAATCTTTTTCCAAAATTAAGTGAACCAAAGATCTGGTGTCCACTTCGATCACCTTTTAGTGTGTTGCTATAGGCAGTAACCCTTTTTTGATCGATTTCTAATAAACTACCTCCAATTAATGCATCTCTAAAAAAGCCATTATCGCTAAGTTTTGTATTGTACAACGCTAAACTATAGGTATCTGTCTCTAATTTTGTTCCTCTATTTCCAATTTTAACATCATCAACTCCATACTGAAAAACGAACCCGTGTATTGTGTCTCTTTCATCTTTTTTTATTTTATCTGCACCAAATGAGATCCCCTTACTATTAAATTTTTTTAATGATGAGTTTCCTGATTTAGCTTTTCCTAAACTAACCCTACCTTCACTCCATTTAAACCAATCATCACTTTTATAATTTCTATGGACTTCATTTTTTGAGTTTTTAAAAGCACTAAATAATTTTGATATTTCCACATTTTTAAAATCAACTTCTGCATTAAGATTTGATAAATTTTCATTATTTTTATGTCTTCTAAGCCATTCCATTCGATGAAAGATTGGAAGAGTAATGTGCTGAATTACAAGTTTTGATAATTCAACATTGGCTTCAATAATTGCTTTAACATCTCCATCGTTTGAGGGATCACTACATGTGATCACTGTACAAGATGGACTATATTCTAAAACTGTGCTTGTTGTAGCAGTATCATCAACAACATATAATCTTGTAAAACCTGCAACAAATATAAATCCTCTCATTTGTGAAAATCCGCTTACTAATTGAAATGAAGTAAAGGAAGTCGATAAAGTTAAAATATCCCAAGCTGTACTTAAAGTATATTTATGTATTTGATCAGTATCATTACCACCGACATATAATATTTTTCCAGTATCGTCGAATTGTGCATTTCTAAGATTAGGTTCAGAGCCACCTAAATCAGCTGACAGACCAGCTGCTGAAACTCCTGACGATAGATCCCAAGGATTTGTAAGCGTAAATTGTTTTATTTTGCCAGTTGTTGCAGGATCATCTTTACCACCTACAAACATACGTGTGCCATCAGGTTTAAATGCAAGAGTTCTTAGATGTTTTACATCGGTTCTGCCCTCATAATATCTTGCTTCAAATTCTGCTGAGGATGAGTCCCAAGCAGTAGTTAAATTATATTGATAGACGGCTGCAACTGCGTCTCCTGCAGTTACAAACATTTTGGTTCCATCTGGTTTAAATTCAATTGCATGAGGATATTTCAACACTGTAGCCTCATTGCTACCTAATAAATCTGTTTGAGATGTTTTTTTTGCTGTGCTTATATCAAAGGGTGTACTAAGAGAGTATTGAGTAACTTGCCCTTTTTGGCCTTCAGCACCTGAAGCGGCTTTACGGTTAGTTATATACATTATAGTTCCGTCTGGTTTAAAATTTATTCCTCTAGCTTGCTCTGTGTCTGAAGAAATATTTTTTGATTGTTTAAATTCTATAAATGCAACTGAATTTGAGGTTAAAAAAAAGAGATAAAATATAATAGTTAAAAAAAATTTTTTCATTTCTGAAAATTTAGTATCTAAAATTTAATTTAAGATACTTCTCTTCTAATCTGTTCTATTTTAATTTTTTTTTGTAAACTTCTATTTTTGTCATACAGAAGCTTAAATTTAATATTATTATTTGTTTTAATAGTTATCTTTTTGGCATTTCTAACCTCAATATTATCAGCTACTGCACTAATAGGTCTTTTTTTAGGATTTAAATTTTTAATTGTTATTTTTGATCTATCGCTCACTATTTTTCCTTTCCATCTTCTTGGTCTAAAGGCACTTATTGGAGCGATTGAAATTTTTTTCGAATTTAAATCTAAAATTGGACCATGAACAGACAAATTATATGCAGTGCTTCCTGCAGGCGTTGAAACTAGAACACCATCTGAAACTAACTTTTTCATAATAAAATTTGACTTATTTTTAATTGACAAATTTGCTGCCTGCCTACTTTGTCTTAATATTGAAACTTCATTAATTGCTAAGCATGTCCTAATTCTGTTTTTAGTTTTGACGACCATTTCCAAAGGCGAAATTGAAATCATATTTGATTTATGAATATTCTTTAATAAATGTTTCTTAGAAAATTTATTCATTAAGAAACCATAATTACCTGAATTTATTCCATAAAATATTTTTTTTGTTTTTTTATTTTTTTTCAAAGTTTTAAGCATGAAACCATCGCCACCAATTACAATAACAATATTTTTTTTTATAGTTTTAATCTTTTTAAATGCAGATAATATATTTTTTTTTATTAATTTAGACTTAAAATTATCATCAGAAATAATTAATGGTTTTTTCATTTTTAAAATTGGTGCCCTCGGCCAGACTCGAACTGGCACTCCCAAAAGGGCAAGGATTTTAAGTCCTTTGTGTCTACCAATTTCACCACGAGGGCACGTCGTTATTTTTATTGTTATTGTTAGTATATTAATACACAAGTGTTTTGAAGAAGTAAAAATAATTTATTTTCCGTCTCTATCTTCTAGTCTGCTTCTAGTTCTCCCAGATTATCCTATAAAATTATTTTTTTCTTTTTTTGCACTTATAATCTCTAACGTTTTTCTTATCTCCAGATTTAGTGTGATACCATTCAATGTGTCTTGTTAGCTGAACAAAATCGCTTACAGATACAGAGTTGGTTCTCTCGATGTTGTTGGGATATTTTGTTTTCTTTACCATGCAAGTTGCTTTGTAATCTTTAATAATTCTTACCCACCCTTCTCTACTTAACATAGGTTTAGTAGCCTCTTTTTTACACCATTCTAAATATCTGTTTTTAGTTCCTTTTGGATGCTTCCACATAACTTTATCACCACTTGGATCAGAAATATATTTATAAGTATTTTCACCACATTTCATAATGAGATTTTGTGCAACAACATTTGTTGAAAAGAAAATTAATATTAAGTAAATGCTTATTTTTTTTATCATTGCTCCTCCTATTTAATTTGTTTTAAAGCTTCTTCGTATTCTTTCTCTGTCATTATACCAGCATCTAACAAAGACTTAAGTTGTTTTTTTTGTTCACTATCCAGATCACTAGGCGGTTTAGCATTAGAAATTGTAATTCCTGAAGTTGGACCTAAACTGTTAATAAACTCTCTCACATTCTCATTTCTTGGCACTACTCTATTAACATTATTCCAGACTATCTTTCTTTTTATTGCAAAAGTATTACAGATAACTTTTTTTCCGATCCTTTTTTTCGTTCTTGATTGACAGTAATTTTTTGTTTTTGCTTCATCTGGATTACAATTTCCGCCCTGTTTACAATAATAATAACCAGAATGCATGCCATCAGCTGTAACAGAAAAAACTAGTCCATAACCATGTTTTTCATTAGCACCCTGTGTTTTATTATGGTCTCTGTTTGAGAGATATTTCTCAAATTGATCTAATGTATAGGGACTTAATTCAATTTTTCCTAATCCCTCTAAACCTGCATTAGCGTTATAAGGAAAAAGGAAAGCTAAAATTAAAAAACATTTTTTCCACATAAAAAATAATACTCTCTCATCTTCTAGTTTGTCCACTAGTTTGCGCAAATAAATTTGCCTTAATTTCTAATGTTAATTGAAGGACTAAATAATAAAATGAGGACTGATAATGTTTTGAGACTACCTGAGACTGACTGAGACTCTAAACTTTCTGAAACCTCGGGCTTTTAAGTCCTTTGTGTCTACCAATTTCACCACGAGGGCACGTCGTTATTTTTGTTGTTATTGTTAGTATATTAATACACAAGAGTTTTAAATAAGTAAAAATAATTTATTTTCCGTCTCTATCTTCCAGTCTACGTCCAGATTCATTATTTTATTTTACACTTTTCATTAACGCTATATTTTTTTCCATTCATTATCACATCTGCTGAGTAACTAGAATTCCTAAAATCAACAATTTCTGTTCCAGTAAGCTTATTTCCATTTGTATAAATAACTGTTCCAGCATTACATATGGCCTTATAACTATTTATAATTAAATTGATATCTTTTAACTCAACAAACATGTGATTGTTTGTGTCGTTCACTTCTAAAGGACAATATTTTCTCACTTTCTTTTTCTCTTTTGATTTTATGTTAGCACTATAGATTATAGGTCCCTCAGAACCAGAAACATATGTGTAAAAGTTATTTTTACATTTCATTAAAATTTCCTCTGCTAAAATATTGGAGGAGAATAAAAAAAAACAAATATATATAAATATTTTTTTGTAGATCATTAGTTCAGTAATTTTTGTTTAGCTTTTTTAAATTCTTCTTCAGTTAGTAAGCCTTTTTTATGCATATTGGATAAAGTCTCTAATCTCTCAGTAATATTGTTACTAGACTTTTTATCATCTGATTTACTGCTTGAAGAATTTGTGCTTCCATCGCCATAAAAACCTAGCTGTGTTAAT
>CACATS010000018.1 GCA_902535505.1 uncultured Pelagibacteraceae bacterium
AAAATGTTAAAAATGAGGAAAAAGAGGAAAAAAAAAGCTCAAAATAACCTTGTAGTGAGAAAAAAAACACCCATATAGATTTAACAAAGGAACAAATAACATAGATGAGTAAAGTAATTGGAATAGATTTAGGAACTACAAACTCTTGTGTTGCTATAATGGATGGCTCACAAGCTAAAGTTTTAGAAAACGTGGAAGGCGCAAGAACTACTCCTTCAGTAGTAGCTTTTTTAGATAAAGAGGAAAAATTAGTAGGGCAACCAGCAAAAAGACAAGCTGTAACAAACGCTGGTGACACAATTTTTGCAGTAAAAAGACTTATTGGTAGAAAATTTGATGGACCATCTGTACAAAAAGATATTTCAAAAGTTCCATACAAAATAATTAAATCTGAAAATGGCGATGCTTGGGTGGAAGGAAGAGGAAAAAAATATTCACCTGCGCAGATTTCTGCATTTGTTTTACAAAAAATGAAGGAAACAGCTGAAAAATATTTAGGTCAGGCTGTAACTAAAGCGGTGATAACTGTGCCGGCTTATTTCAATGATTCTCAGAGACAAGCTACTAAAGATGCTGGAAAAATTGCAGGTCTAGAAGTTTTAAGAATTATAAACGAACCTACTGCTGCTTCACTTGCTTACGGCCTTGACAAAAAAGGTGGTAAAAAAATCGCTGTTTATGATTTAGGTGGCGGTACCTTTGATATTTCTATTTTAGAAATAGGAGATGGTGTTTTCGAAGTTAAGTCTACTAATGGTGATACCTTTTTAGGAGGAGAGGATTTCGATGACTCTATTGTAGAATATCTTGCCACTGAATTTAAAAAAGACAATGGTATCGACTTGAAAACGGACAAACTTGCCCTGCAAAGACTAAAAGAAGCGGCAGAGAAAGCAAAGATCGAACTTTCTTCTGCAGTACAAACTGAAATAAATTTACCTTTTATTACTGCTGATAAAACAGGGCCAAAACACTTAAATTTAAAATTCACAAGAGCAAAACTTGAAGCTTTAGTTCAAAGTTTAGTCGATAGAACGTTAGAACCTTGCAAAACTGCTTTAAAAGATTCTGGTTTTTCCGCAGCTGAGATTAACGAAGTTGTACTAGTGGGTGGAATGACGAGAATGCCAAAAATCATTGAAACAGTTAAAAATTTCTTTGGTAAAGAGCCAAATAAAAGTGTTAACCCTGATGAGGTGGTTGCAATGGGAGCAGCTATCCAAGGAGGTGTATTACAAGGTGATGTTAAGGATGTATTGCTTTTGGATGTAACACCCCTCTCATTAGGAATCGAAACTCTTGGAGGTGTATCAACAAAATTAATTGAAAAAAATACTACGATACCAACTAAAAAAAGTCAGGTATTTTCTACAGCTGAAGATAATCAGCCCGCGGTATCTATCAGAGTGCTTCAAGGAGAGAGGGAGATGGCAGCAGATAACAAAATTTTAGGAAATTTTGAATTAGTCGGAATAGCTCCAGCTCCAAGGGGGACTCCACAAATTGAAGTTACATTTGATATTGATGCCAATGGTATAGTAAGTGTATCTGCAAAAGATAAAGGTACTGGTAAAGAACAAAAAATTCAAATTCAAGCCTCAGGAGGTTTGTCTGATGAAGAGATTCAGAAAATGGTAAAAGATGCTGAAGCAAACAAAGAGGCTGACAAAAAGAAAAGAGAGACAGTTGATGCAAGAAATCAAGCTGATAGTTTAGTATTTTCAACAGAAAAAAGTTTAAAAGAGCACGGGGATAAAGTTTCAGCTGAAGAAAAAAAATCTATTGAAAACGGTATTGCTGAACTTAAAAAGTCTTTAGAGGGAACTGACATTGAAGATATAAAGAAAAAAACTCAAAGTTTAATTCAAGTTTCTATGAAATTAGGTGAAGCTGTATACAAAAGCCAACAAAAACCAAATAAAGATGACAAATCACATGGTGGTCCTAAAGAAGCTAAGCCTGGTGAAAAAGATAATGTAGTTGATGCTGATTTTGAAGACGTAAAAGACGACAAAGAAAAAAGCGCCTAAGATAATAAATAAGGAGACGTCCTGTGGCTAAAAGAGATTGTTATGATGTCTTAGGTATTCCAAAAGGTGCATCTAAGGAAGACATTAAAAAAGCTTATAGAAAACTAGCACTAAAATATCACCCAGACAAAACTAAAGGCGACAAAGCTTCAGAGGAGAAATTTAAAGAAGCGAGTGAAGCCTATCACATACTCTCTGATGATAAGAGAAAAGCAAATTACGATCAATTTGGTCACGCAGCTTTTGAGGGTGCTAGTGGAGGTGGTGGATTTCAAGGTTTCGGTGGATTCGATAGTTCATCTTTTTCAGATATTTTTGAGGACTTTTTCAGTGATTTTGGAGGAGGGGGCTCATCCAGAAGATCAAGCAATAGAGGAAATGATTTAAGATACGATGTCAGTATAAGTTTAGAAGAAGCATACGATGGAACTGAAAAAAATGTTAGATACACAACATATAAATCTTGTAAGTCCTGTTTTGGTAGTGGGGCAGCGAAAGGTTCAAAGCCCATAAAATGTGATTACTGTTCTGGAAGAGGTAAAGTAAGAACTAATCAAGGTTTTTTTACTGTTCAACAAACTTGTCCGCAGTGTAGTGGATACGGTGAAATGATAGGAACACCATGTAGCAATTGCAGTGGAAACGGAAAAGTTCAATCAAACGAAAATGTAACAGTTAAAATTCCAAAAGGAGTTGATGATGGAACAAGAATAAGGCTTTCTGGCAAAGGTGAGGCTGGTTCAAAAGGTGGATCTAGTGGAGATTTATACCTTTTTGTTTCAGTAGATAATCATAATATATTTAAAAGATCGGATGAAAATTTATATTATGAGCTTCCAATTTCTTTTTCTGATGCAGCCTTAGGAACATCGGTTGAAGTGCCTTCGATTGATGGAGGAAAATCAAAAATAAAAATACCTGGGGGAACACAACACGGAAAACAATTCAGGTTAAAAGGAAAAGGTATGCCTGTCTTAAGAAGAAATGTATTCGGTGATCTTTATATAAGAGTTATCACACAAGTGCCAAGCTCACTTTCAAAAAGACAGAGAGAAATATTAGAAGAATTTAATGAGATTGAGTCTAACAAGCCAGATCCAGTTATTAAAAGCTTTTTTGAAAAGGCTAAAAAATTCTGGAAAAAAACATAATTTAAATGGAAACTGATCAAATAATGTCTGCAATATTTCTTATTGCAGTGCTTATTTTAATCTTACCAAGTTTTTTATCCACGAATAGTAAAGCGAAACAATTTTTAAGTAATTTGTCGATATGGACTATAATTGTGCTAGTGATTATTGTAATAATTTATTTAATTATATAATGAAAAAAATTAATTTAGCTATAACAGGTTGTATGGGTAGGATGGGAAGGCAACTTATTAAATCAGCAAATAAAAATAAAATTTTTAAACTTGTATCTCTAACTGAAAATAGAAGAATAAATAAAAAAATTTTTGGAATAAAACCTGAAGTTAACTCTCTTCTAGCTTTTAAAAATACGAATGTAATAATAGATTTTACAGTTCCCAGATGTACATTAGAAATCTTAAAAATAGCTGCAAAACAAAAGAAAAGAGTTGTAATTGGTACTACAGGTTTTACAAAAAAAGAGGAGATATTAATTAAAAATTTCTCAAGGAAAATTCCAATACTTAAAGCTGGCAATATGAGCCTTGGGGTAAACTTGCTTATGTATTTAACAGAGATCGCTTCAAGATCTCTAGGTAAAAATTTTTTAAGTAAAGTATATGAGGTACATCATAAACATAAAATTGATTACCCTTCTGGAACAGCTTTAATGCTTGGGAAAGGAATAGCAAATGGAAAGAATAAAAATTTTTACAGTTTAGTAGGTAAAAAATATTTGAATAAAAAATCCTTTCCTTTCTCAAAAAAAATAAATTTTAATTCTATTCGTAAAGGAGAGGCAATTGGAGAACATGAGGTCAGATTTTCTAGTGGAAAAGAAGTTATAAAGCTTAATCATGAGTCTTTTGATAGAGCTTTGTACTCAGAGGGTGCTTTAACCGCAGCTGCTTGGTTAATGTCAAAAAAAGTAGGTCTATATTCTATGAGAGATCTTCTTAAATTTAAGTGAACAATAAAAAAAAATCTAAAATTATTTTAGGGATATTAAATAAAACATATCCTAAAGTACCTATACCTTTAAACTATAAAAATACATTTACTCTTTTAATTTCAGTTCTACTTTCAGCACAGTGTACTGATGTAAATGTCAATAATGTTACGAAAGATATCTTTCCAAAATATAATAAACCACACCATTTTGTAAAACTAGGCAGACAGAAAATTGAGAGGTTAATTAAAAGAATTGGATTATTTAGAGTTAAAGCTAAAAGCATCTTCTACTTGTCAAAAACATTAGTTGAAAAATATAAAGGTAAAGTTCCAAAAACTTATGAAGAGTTAGAACAACTTCCTGGAGTCGGTCACAAGACTGCAAGCGTAGTCATGTCCCAAGGTTTTGGTTTTCCTGCTTTTCCAGTCGATACACATATTCATAGATTAGCTCAAAGATGGGGTTTAACAAATGGAAAAGACGTTGTTCAAACAGAGGAGGATTTAAAGAAAATTTTTCCTAAGAAATACTGGAACAAACTTCATTTACAAATAATTTGGTACGGAAGAGAATATTGTAAGGCCAGAGACTGTTATGGAATAACTTGTAAAATTTGTAAAAGCTGTTATCCCAATAGGTCAAAACCTATTAAAACAAAAAAAGCTTAATGAGAATCCTAGGAATTGGCAATGCTATTGTTGATGTGATTTGTAAAGTTGAGGACAAATTTATATCTCAGAATAACTTAACAAAAAGTACAATGAAGCTAGTGGATGAGATTGAATTTAAAAAACTGTTATCTACCCTTAAAATAGAGGAAACTATCTCAGGTGGATCAGTTGCAAACTCAATAGTTGGTCTCTCACAACTTGGAAATAAAGTGGGTTTTATAGGCAAAGTAAGCGATGATGATTTAGGCAATAAATATGAACAGGGCTTGAAAAAAGAAAATGTACAATACTTCTATTCAAAGAAAAAAGAATCAATTTCAACTGGAACTTGCTTGATATTGATCACACCTGACTCTGAGAGGACCATGGTGACTTTCCTTGGTACCGCAGGTAAAATTAACGAAAACGATATTGATAAAAATGCAGTCAAAGATAGTGAAATCTTATTTTTAGAAGGATATCTTTGGGACGAAGGTGAACCCAAGAAAGCATTTGAAAAAGCAATTTATAGTTCAAATAAAGTCGCAATGTCATTATCAGATTTATTTTGTGTGGAAAGACACAAACCAAATTTTTTAGAATTAGTGAAAAATAAATTAGATATTACTTTTGCAAATGAGCAAGAAATTATGTCGCTAATTGATGTAAAAAAATTTGATGACGTAATCAACTTTGCCAAAAAAATAAATAAGTTAGTAGTTATTACTCGAGGTGATAAGGGAGCAATTGCAATAAATAAAAGTGAAGTTGTAGAGTGTTCTGCGAAAAAGGATCTTCAAATAAAGGATTTAACAGGTGCAGGAGATTTATTTGCAGGTGGTTTTTTACATGGTTTATTAAACAATAAATCTACTAGAGAAAGTTTGGAAACTGGTACAGAAATGTCATCTAAAGTAATTCAAATAATAGGAGCTAGACTTGATCGGTCTAATATCTAAAGATTTAGAAGGATCCTAGATTAGTTTTTTTTCTTTTAAAACTTCCTTTTCCTTTTTTGGGTTTAACAACTCTTTTTCGGTATTTTTTAGTAAATAAATCTAATGCAAATTTATTTCTTTTTTTCATAGATGATAACCATCTTTGCTATTTAATATAAATTCTTCATCCATAAATTTTTGATTGATTTTTTTTCTTAATCTATAAATATGAGTTTCTACTGTATGAGTATCAGCTTCAGCTGAATAATTCCAAACAGAAGATAAAATGTCGTCTTTAGATAATGGTTTAGGATTATTTAATAAGAGCTCAATAAGGTGTACCTCTTTTTCAGTCAAAATAATTGAATCACTATTTTTAATTAATTTTTTTTCATTTTTATCCAATAAATAGTTTTTAACTTTTATTGAAGAATTTTTAAGAAATTTTTTTTTTGCAAAAATATTCTCTAAGGTATTGTTAATTTCTTTTAAAGTTGTGGGAAGCTGAACAACAGCATCGAATTTAGAGATTTGTTTTTTTTTATTAGATGCACATACTTTTAAAAAATCACTTTTGTCTATGAGATTTTTAATTTTCTTATCTTGAAGAACTTCATCATGAAACAATATAATATCATATCCAGTCTTTGGGGCTGATGTAAAATGATTAAACTTTAAAAAGGGCCTTAGTTCATTTAATGTAGAAATAAATGAATCTGAGGCGTAAATTAGAACGTTCAAACGATGCATATTAAAATAAATAAAAATTACCTTAGTTATGACAAATATAAAGTAAAATGTGCTTTAGGTAAAAGGGGAATCGGAAAAAAAAAGAAGGAAGGTGACGAAATTACTCCATTAGGACGGTATAATATTAAGTTCCTATTGTATAGAAAAGACAGAATCAAAAAAGTTAAAACTGAATTAAAAAAAATTATAATAAAGAAAAATATGGGCTGGTGTGATGACCCAAGTTCAAAAAATTACAATAAATTAATACAACTACCTACAAAGAATAGCCATGAGAAACTTTATAAATACGATAACTCGTATGATATTATTCTTGTTTTAAATTATAATATGCAACCAATTAAAAATGGTAAAGGTAGTGCAATTTTTATTCATGTAGCTAAGAGGGATTATAAAAAAACTTTAGGATGTATTGCTATTAGTAAAACCGCTCTTTTAAAAATCATTTCAAAAATTAAAAAAAATACTATTGTTGAGATCTTGGACCAAAAATAGAACTTCCAATTCTTACAAAAGTAGATCCATTTATGATTGCATCTGAATAATCTGCAGACATGCCCATGCTTAATTCTTTTAATGCTAATGATTGATTAAGTTCATTTATTAATTGAAAATATTTTTTTGCCTGTTGATCGTTGGGTGGAATAATCATTAGACCAATGACATCAAGCTTTGCACTGTTAATACAATAGTTATAAAAAGAATCTATTTCATTTACAGGGACTCCAGATTTTTGAATTTCGCTACCTATATTAACCTGAATAAAATATTTTAGTTGTTTACCCAAATTCATTTGATTTTTTGATAAAACATCTGCAAGTTTTTGGTTATCTAAAGAATGTATGTAATCGAATAGCTTAACTGCATCTTTAGCTTTATTACTCTGTAATTTACCCACCATGTGCAATTTAATATTTTCATTGACTTTTTTAATAGCCTTCCATTTTGAAGTTGCTTCCTGGACTTTATTTTCACCAAAATGCAAATGTCCATAATCAATTAATGGTTTGATGTGTTCTATAGAGAAAGTCTTACTTACAGCAATAATATTTACTAACTTGTCTGTATTAATCTTACTAATATTGAATTGTATTTTTTTAAAACTTTCTACTATGTTAGTCATATGTTTGCATATAAAAAAAAGTATTTTTTATTCATTGAAAATATAAAAGATATTAATTTAAATAAAATAAAAAAAAACAACAAATTTGTTATAATTTTGAGAAACAAAAAATTAGTTGATACAATTAGTTGTCTAATCAAATTTAGAAAAGAGTGCAAATTAAAAGGCATTGAATTTTTTGTAGCAAATAATTCAAAACTGGCTGTTTTACTAAAATCAGATGGTGTATATATTTCAGCTTTCTATAAAGGTTTTGAGCAATTGAATCTTAAAAAACTGAATAAAAAAATACTTGGATCAGCACATAATTTTAAAGAAATTAATGAAAAAAGAAAGCAAGGCTGTTCTTACATAATCTTATCAAAATTATTTCGTGTTGATTATGCCCCTTCAGAAAATTTTTATGGGATTATAAAGTTTAATCTAATTGGAAATCTAAAAAATCTAATACCTTTAGGAGGTATTAAATTAATTAATTTAAATAAGGCAAAATTGATAAAATCTGATGGAATAGCAATTATGTCTGAAATAAAAAAAAAGCCGGCTATTTCTAGCCGGCTTTTTTAAATCAAGTTTCTAACTTATTAGAATGCTACTTTTACAGAGACAGTTCGTGTGTCGTCTTTACCACTAGCCCAAGATTTATTATCCGTAGATGCATCTTGGAAACCAATAGTCATTCCACCGATAGCATAACCAATGCTGATTGCATCAGATTCTTGTCTTAAGTTAGCTGCATCGCTATTGTGTCTTTGAGACTCATACGTATTGTAAGAGATCGAAAGATCATCATTGATTGCGTAAGCAATACCAATAACTGTGTCTTTGTAGAAAATAGCGTCTGTTGCTGCTGTAGTTCCAGCTTCACCTTCGTTGTGTAGTTTCTTTTGCACACCGAGACTGATTGGACCATTTGAGTATGTTAATGCTGCAGTTACGTCAAACGCATCATCTGCATTAGCTACTGTAGATTGGTCGTGTTCTGCAAAACCAGTTGTTAAAGTTGCACCATCAAGGTACGAACCTACTACTGGTAGATCACCTAAAGCTGTTTTGATTGTAACTTCATACATATCGCCTACTCCAGCATTTGTATCTCCTGAAGCTTCTTTATCTTCGTTCTTGTTACCGTCCATTTTTGGTACATATTTGTAGTTTACTGCACCTAAAACTGGAACTGAGAACTTAAAGCCAATACCTGTGTCGCTAGCTGCGTCACCGATATCATTGTATGATCCTGATGTAGCGTTAGCTTCTTCGAATGCATTTGGCGTAATATCGTCAATTGCATCTACTGGGCTTCCGTCAGATCCAACATTGATATCTACTAAACCACCAACGTTACCGAAAGTAATTAAAGAGTTACCAAATCCAAGATCATCATTTGTGTCTTGCATAACAGAAACAGTCATACCGTTTTCCAACTCTGTAGATCCTGAGAATGTTAATTCTCTGTCCATACCAAGTGGGTTACCAGAAGTTCTGTCTACTTCAGACTGGTAAGTTGCTTGAATACTACCTGTTACAGATAATTCACCAGCGTTAGCTGTTGAAACTGCAAATAGGAAAGATAAAGCAACTAATATTTTTGTTATTTTCATATTATTTCCTTTGTTTTAATAAATTATTAATAATTTAATTATTAACTACCGATTTATATATTAGAGTGTTTAGAAATTGCTTTTTTGCTTAGAAAATTAGGCTTTTTCTTTATATGTGTGATATTTTTGCAACCCTTTAAAAGTCTATATAATAATGGCTTTTTGAGCTATATAAGTAATATTATTTAATATGATGTTCAATAATTTAAAATCAATAAAGACAATCACAAGTGGTATTAAATTTTTAAGTCTTTTGTCATTAGTTTGCCTCTTTCTTGCTAGCTGTTCAGTTCCAAATGCTTTGAAACCAAAAAAAATAAGTAAAGATAGACCTATTAATGCTGACGAAAGAGCAAGGCAAAACTTAGAGCAAGGCAGAGGCATTAGTTTAAAAAATGTGGCGCGAGGGAGAAAATCGACTACTTATGAATTTAGCACATCTAATCCACTATGGAGAGCTTCTCTGGAAACAATTGATTTTATGCCCTTGGCAACCGTAGATTATTCTGGAGGAATAATAATAACAGATTGGTATAGCGATGCATCTAGTGGTAACGACTCTATTAAGATAACAGTACGTTTCTTATCTAATGAAGTTCAATCTAATAGCATAAAGATAATTGTTCATAATAAAAAATGTAAAATAAATGAGAATTGCACTATTAGAGAAATCGACTCTAAAATTAAATTTGAATTACAAAAGTCAATTTTAGCAAAAGCTGTTTTAATAGAACAGAACTCAAAAACTTCTAAAAAGAAATAATTTAGAGGTTGAATGGAAAGATATAGTTTTAAAAATTTAGAAAAAAAGTGGCGCAATAATAAATCATTGTTATCGGTCGCAAATCCTAAATCAGAAAAAAAATATTATTGTTTAGAAATGTTTCCTTACCCATCAGGGAAAATTCACATGGGTCATGTTAGAAATTATACCATCGGTGACGTAATCGCACGATATAAGTTTTTAAATGGGTATAATGTTTTGCACCCTATGGGGTGGGATGCGTTTGGTTTGCCGGCTGAAAATGCTTCAAAATTAAATAAACTTCACCCTAGAAAGTGGACAAATGAGAATATAAATACTATGCGATCTCAACTTAAACTTTTAGGTCTTTCAATAAATTGGGATCGAGAAATATCAACTTGTGACAAAAATTATTATAAACATCAACAAGAATTGTTTATTGATTTTTATAATCAAGGATTAGTCTCAAGAAAAGAAACCTACGTTAATTGGGATCCAAAAGAAAAGACCGTCCTAGCAAATGAACAAGTAATTAATGGTAGGGGTTGGCGATCAAATGCTATTGTTGAGAGAAAAAAATTATCGCAATGGTTTTTTAATATCACAAAATTTTCTAACGAACTTTTAAAAGACTTAGATGCCCTTAAAGGTTGGCCAGAAAAAGTAAAACTTATGCAGAAGAACTGGATTGGTAAATCTATCGGGTGCGAAATAGATTTTTTAATGAGTAATGAAAAAAAATTAAGAATTTTTACAACTAGGCCGGACACAATATTTGGTGCTACTTTTATTGCTTTATCTGCTGATCATGAGCTTAGTAAAGAATTTAAAAATGACAAAAATTTTATTAATTTCAAAAAAGAATGTAATAAATCAGGGACTACAGAGGAGGCCTTATCAAACGCCGAAAAAGTAGGATTTAAAACTAATTTTTTTGTACATCATCCCTTTATTAGTGGAAAAAAATTACCGATTTATTTTGCTAACTTCGTATTAATGGATTACGGAAGTGGAGCCATTTTTGGCTGCCCGGGCCATGACCAAAGAGATTTTGAATTCGCAAAAAAATACAATCTTGAAATAATAAGAGTAGTCACGGATGAAACAAAAAATGGCGATCTCAATGAAGCCTATACTGGTGATGGAAAAATGATTAATTCAAGTTTTCTGGACGGTTTAGAAGTTCAAAAAGCAAAAGAAAAAATAATTCAAGAAATAGAAAAAAAATCTATTGGAAATAAGAAAACTCAATACAGACTGAAAGATTGGGGTGTTTCTAGACAGCGTTATTGGGGGTGTCCTATACCAATGATCTATCTGGAAGATGGATCTGTTGTTCCTGTTGACAAAAGTGAATTGCCAGTAGAATTACCAGAAGATGTTGATTTAAATGTAAGTGGCAACCCTCTGGAAAATCACCCTAAGTGGAAAAATACTATACAAAAATCTACTGGGAAAAAAGCAATAAGAGAAACCGATACCTTAGACACGTTTGTAGACTCATCATGGTATTTCATGCGTTTTTGTTCGCCTAAGCATAATTCATCTCCGTTTGATGAGGAGCAAATAAAATATTGGATGCCTGTTGATCAATACATTGGTGGAATAGAACATGCAATATTGCACCTTTTATATTCTCGTTTTTTTACAAAGGGGATCTCTAAATTTAATAAAAAAATAGATATATCAGAACCTTTTCAAAATTTATTCACTCAAGGAATGGTCTGTCATGAGACATATAAAGATACAAATGGAAATTTTTTGTATCCTGATGAAATTGAAAAGATTGATAAAAATGTTTTAAAAAAAGCCGACAAATCCAAAGTTTTAGTAGGTCCATCTGAGTCGATGTCTAAATCAAAAAAAAATACTGTTGATCCTGAAGCCATGATTGATCAATACGGTGCGGACGCTGTAAGGTGGTTTATTTTATCAGACAGTCCACCAGAAAAAGACGTTCAATGGTCAGATACGGGAGTTAATTCTGCAAATAAATTTTTACAAAAAATTTTTAATTTAACTCATCTTATATTAAATAAAATAGACAAAAAAAATAATAAAGA
This sequence comes from uncultured Pelagibacteraceae bacterium, assembly GCA_902535505.1. Taxonomy (GTDB): domain Bacteria; phylum Pseudomonadota; class Alphaproteobacteria; order Pelagibacterales; family Pelagibacteraceae; genus Pelagilacustribacter. Next base: position 11,983 of record CACATS010000018.1, read on the forward strand.
GATTGATAATAAATTTAATTTAGAAATAAATAGTTTCGTAAATAAAATCGATAATTCAATTAAAGAATTTAGGTTCAATGTCTCAATTGCGCATTTTTATGAAGTTTATAATATATTTAAAAGATCCATACAAAGTGACTTGAGTCAAGCTATTCTTAAAACCAATATTATTAAAATTTTAAAATTACTTATACCTTTTGTTCCGCATTTGGCCCATGAGTGCTTGGAATTATTTAATTGTAAAACAATTGATAAATGGCCAGACATCGAAAAAGGCATCGAACAGAAAGTCAAATTAGCTGTGCAAATAAATGGAAAGACGAGAGATATAATTGATATAAAAACAAATTCATCCGAAAAAGAAATTAACCAAATAATCCACAACTCGTCAAAAGCTAAGAAATTTCTGGAAAAATCCAAAATTATAAAAACTATCTTTATTAAAAATAGGATACTAAATTACATTGTTGAGTCTAATAAATGAAAAAAGAAATACTATTTCCAATTTTAATAATTTTTTTGTTAATCAATAATTGCGGATTCAAAATAGTTAACAAAAGCGAAATTTATAAGTTTGATATCAATGAAATCATTGCAACTGGTGATAATAGAATAAACTTTAAAATCAAGAATAAGCTTATATTTAGTTCTGAGAAGAATGAAAAGAAATTGGTAGACATTTATCTAGACACTAACAAATCAAAAGAAGTAAAAGAAAAAAATATTAATAATGAAATAACAAAATATCAAATTTCAATTGCTTCTACTGTAAGAGTAAAAGAACTAGTAAGTGAAAATGAGATTTCTTTTAATATTGTAAAAACTGGGGATTACTCTGTAGCTAATCAGTACTCACAGACATTAGCTAATGAAAAAAAACTTATTGAAGTTCTTACTGATGACGTCACTGAAAATATACTTAACTCAATAGTTCTAAAATTAGATGATTTATAAAAGTTATATTTTAGAACAAAATGTTAATTCAATTGATGAAAGCGTAACATTATTTTATGGCGTTAATTTAGGTTTAAAAAACGATCTAAAAGCAAAAATTATTGAAAATAATAAAAATTCTGAAATTTTAAGGTACTCTCAAGACCAACTTTTAAAAGATAAAGCCTTTCTAGAAAATGAAATTAAAAATATCTCATTATTTGAAAAAAATAAAATTTTTTTTATCGAAAATGTAAACGATAAAATCTTAGAGCTAATCCAAGAATTCGAAAATATACCCTCAGACAGAAAAATTTTTTTATTCTCGGATGTTTTAGACAAAAAATCTAAATTAAGGAACTATACAGAAAAATCAAAAAAATGTGCATGTGTTGCCTGCTATGAGGATAATGAAATAGGTATTAAAAAATTGATAAATTTAAGACTTAATGGTTTTAGCGGCTTGTCTCCTTATAATATTAACTTAATAATAGACCATACAAACCTAGACAGATCAAAACTAAACAATGAACTAGATAAAATCATATCATGTTTTCCAAATAAAAATATTCTTACCGAAAAACTTGAAGTACTACTTAATGCCAAAGAAAATACCGAATTTAACAAACTTAATGATGAAGCTTTTTTAGGCAATAAAGTAAATACAAATAAATTACTATCACAGACAGGGATGGATAATGAAAAGAATATATTTTATTTAAATATAATCAATCAAAGGTTAGAGAAACTTCTGCAAATAAACAATTTTAATAAATCAACTATTGAAGACGCTATTAATAGCCTAAAACCGCCTATATTTTGGAAGGACAAGCCAAAGCTTACAAATCAAGCAAAAAAATGGGATAAATTCAAAGTTCAAAAAATCATAAATTTAACTTATAGCTTAGAAAAAAAAATAAAAAGTAATAATCTAATCGAAAAGAATATATTAATTAAGAAATTGCTCATAGATATTTGCTCGTTGGCTAATGCTTAGTTAATAAATCTGAAATTAATTCAAATTGATCCAAGTCTTTATACTGAATTGTAACCTTGCCGGAATTATTTTTTTTATTAATAATATTGACTTTAAGTCCTAATATTTTTTCAATTCTCTCCTGAGTTTTAAGAATATTTGAATCGATGGCTTTTCCTTTATTGTTGCTTTTTTTATTTCTGGTTAAATATTCAACTTTTCGAGCACTATAATTCTTTGAAACGATTTCTTCTGCAATAGATGATGCATTACTAATTCCAATCAAGGGCCTAGCTTGACCCGAAGTTAAAGAACCTTCTTCCAACATTGCAATGACGTCTGAAGGTAAAGTTAACAATCTTAATGTATTACTAATATGACTTCTGCTTTTAGACATTAGTTTTGAAATACTTTCATGGTCATAATTGAATTCTTCATATAACCTTTTATAACCTCTAGCTTCCTCTATTGGATTCAGATCGTCTCTTTGAATATTTTCAACTATTGCAACTTCTAAAGATTCGACATCACTTAAATCTAAAATAGTTACTGGTATCTCGTGTAAGCCAGCACGTTGAGCAGCTAGCCATCTCCTTTCACCCGCAATAATTTCATATTTTCCATCTCCTGACTTATTTGGCCTAACTGCTATTGGCTGTATAATCCCATTTTTTTTTATTGAATTAGATAATTCTTCTAGTTTATCTTCGTTAAAACTCTGTCTTGGCTGAAATGGATTTCTACTTAAATCACTGATAGATATTAAGTTAGACCGCTTAAATTCTTTAGTTTTTTCAACAGTTTTTTGATCTCCGAATAATGCTGATAGTCCTCTACCTAATCCCTTTTTTTTACCAGAACTCATGCTGCGCTTTCTATACTGCCATTTTTCATAAACTCTTCAGCAAGCTTGAAATATGACTTGCTTCCTACACAATTTTTGTCGTAGATAACACAAGGCAAACCATGAGATGGGGCCTCTGATAGTCTTACATTCCTTTGAATTACTGTTTGATAAACTTTTTCTTTAAAGTAATTTCTTGCTTCTTTGTCGACCTGAGATGACAGTTTATTTCTCTTGTCAAACATTGTTAATAATATACCTCTAATCGTTAGCGAGGGATTTAGATTTTCTTTTATTCTATCTATTGTTTTTACAAGT
>CACATS010000019.1 GCA_902535505.1 uncultured Pelagibacteraceae bacterium
TTATACCTATATCTCCTTTTTTCCAAAAAAGGGAACCTAATTTTTTAGATGGATTAACAAAGGTTTTGTCATAAAACTCATCAATGTACCACTTATTAAGTAAAAAATTATATAAAGGTAAATTAGTATTTTTAAACTCCTCTAAGATTTTTGGTTTCAAAATATATAGATAGAATGAAATTGGAATTGATATTAAAACTAAGATTGGAGTAATTAATAAAAACCACAATGGTATAACATCGTGTTTTATTTCATTTAAGAAAAAGATTGAGCTTTGCCAAAATTCGTTGCTATCATGTCCAATAAAAATACTTTTAAAAAAATAACCTGAAAATACTGCTCCAACACTCAAAAATACAAGTGGTATCAACATCACTATAGGAGACTCGTGAGTTTCATTAATTGCAATTTTTTTATTATTATAAGATCCATGGAAAGTTTTGAAAAATAATCTCCAAGAATAAATTGAGGTTAAAAATGCTGTGAGTATGCCGACCGTGGCTGCATAATTTCCTAAAGAAGATTTTTTAAGATAAGCAAATTCTATTATTGCATCTTTTGAGTAGAATCCTGAAAGAAACGGAAATCCAGTTAAAGCTAAAGTACCTAACAACATGAAAATGTATGTATATGGTAGCTTTTTTCTTATACCGCCCATATTTCTGATATCTTGCTCATCCTTGAATGCGTGTATTACTGAACCAGCACCCAAGAATAATAGTGCTTTAAAGAAAGCGTGTGTAAATAAATGAAACATTGCAACATGATAAGCACCAACTCCTGCAGCAAAAAACATGTAACCTAATTGACTACATGTTGAGTAGGCTACGATTTTTTTTATGTCGTTTTGCACAAGTGCAACTGATGCAGCAAATAGTGCTGTTATCATCCCTACCACAGCAACTAGATTCAAAGCAAATTGTGAAAATTCAAAAATTGGAGAACATCTGACAACTAAAAATACACCTGCAGTTACCATTGTTGCAGCGTGAATCAAAGCTGATACTGGTGTTGGCCCCTCCATCGCATCTGGTAACCAAGTATGCAACAAAAATTGTGCAGATTTTCCCATTGCTCCAATAAAAAGGAATGCACATATTATTGTTATTAAATTTAATTCAAAACCAAAAAAATCTATTTTTTTTTCTACAAATTGACTTGAAGCTTGAAAAGTTTCCTCAAAATTAATTGTCCCAAAATAGAAAAAAATTAAAAATATTGCAATGGCAAGACCAAAGTCTCCTATTCTATTAACTATAAAAGCTTTGATAGCTGCGTTGTTTGCAGTTTCTTTTTTATACCAAAAACCTATTAGAAGATAAGAACATAAACCGACACCTTCCCATCCAAAAAAAAGTTGTAAAAAATTGTCTGAAACAACTAAAGCAAGCATTGAAAAAGTGAATAATGACAAATAAGACATAAATCTTGGTTTGTGAGGATCGTGGCTCATATAACCAATAGAGTAAATATGCACAAGTGCAGATACAAAAGTTACAACTACTAGCATAACTGAGCTTAAAGGATCTATATTAATCGACCAGTTAGCAATAAAATTACCAGAGCTTATCCATTCAAAAATTATATAGTTTCCATAAATATCATTTTGAATTCCGTTCCAAAAAACAAAAACTGATAGGACAGCTGAGATGCTAACAAATAAACTTGTAGAGATCTCAGCGAAATATTTTGTAAGTGATTTACCTAGATAACCAATTAGAGATCCTAATAATGGTAAAAATAATATTGCGTATTCCATTTATTATCCTTTCATACCATGGATGTCTTCAACTCTAATGGATCCTCTGTTCCTATAATAAATTACTATAATAGCGAGACCGATAGCTGCCTCAGCTGCTGCGACCGTTAGAATTAGCATTGTGAAAATTTGACCAACAATATCGCCAGAAAAAATTGAAAATGATATTAAATTAATATTGACTGCCAATAAAATAAGCTCGATTGACATTAATATTACTATGACATTTTTTCTATTTAAAAAAATTCCTATTACCCCCAAGAAAAAAATTATGGCGCCTAATGATAAATAATGTCCTAAACCTATCTCAATCATCTACCTTCACTCCTTGATTTGATTTTGCTTCTACAAGTTCTATTGAACTAGATGGATTTCTAGAAATCTGGTTTATGTAACTTTGTTTTTTTACGCCTACTCTTTCCCTAAATGTAAGAAGAATAGCCCCAATCATAGCTAAAAGTAGTACAACGCCAGCTAACTGAAAATATAAAATGTAATCGGTGTACATAACTAGACCTAATTGATGAGTGTTTGAAACATTTGATAAAATTAATGTACTGCTGGACATTACATCTTCCTTATATTTCCATCCGCCTACTACAACTAATAATTCCAATAAAATTAAGACACTCACAATTAATCCAGTGGGAATATGAGTTGATTTTTTACCGATAAACCATGATTGTTTTTGCTCTGCAACGTTCAGCATCATCACGACGAATAAAAATAGCACTGCTACTGCTCCTACATAAACTATTAATAATATCATCCCTAAAAATTCAGCTCCGACCATAATAAATAGACAGCCAACTGAGATAAAATCTAATATTAAAAAGAAAACTGAATTTATTGTACTTCTTGAAGTTATTACCATTAAGGACGAAAAAATAGCAATTACCGAAAAAAAATAAAAAAAAATAGAATGAACTATCATCTATCTATATGGTTTATCCATCTTTATGTTTTTAGCCAAAACTGACTCCCACCTATCACCATTCTGTAAGAGTTTTTCTTTGTTATAATAAAGCTCTTCTCTAGTCTCAGTAGCAAACTCAAAGTTTGGTCCTTGCACGATTGCGTCTACTGGACAAGACTCTTGGCAAAGACCGCAATAAATGCATTTAAGCATATCAATGTCATATCGCGTTGTTTTCCTACTACCATCTGATCTTTCAGATGACTCAATAGTAATTGCTTGAGCTGGACATACCGCTTCGCAAAGTTTGCATGCTATACATCTCTCTTCACCATTGGGATATCTTCTTAGAGCATGCTCACCTCTCATACGAGGGCTGATCGGTCCTTTTTCAAAAGGATAATTTATAGTTTTCGACTTTCGAAAAAGTTCTTTTATTGCCATGTATAATCCAGCAATAAATTCAACAAGAAATATGGTTTTTAAAAGCCTACTAAAATTCATTAGATGCTCACCTTAGGTAGTTTATCAAAATAAAATAAAAAACTTGCGGTTAGTACAAGATAAATTAATGAAAATGGTAAAAATATTTTCCAACCAAGTCTCATGAGTTGGTCATATCTGTATCGCGGCACAATAGCTTTTATTAATGCAAATAATAAGAATAAAAATAATATTTTTAATATCATCCAGAGTGGTGCTGGGATTGCGTTAAGAGGATAGACATCCATAATTGGAAGCCATCCGCCAAGGAATAGAATTGAGCCCATCGCACACATTAAAAGAATATTTGCATACTCTCCAAGCCAAAACATTGCATACATCATACCAGAGTATTCTGTCTGATAACCCGCAACTAACTCTGCCTCAGCTTCAGGTAGATCAAAAGGAGGTCTGTTCGTTTCAGCGAGCGCAGAAATAAAAAAAATTACAAACATAGGAAAAAGAGGTATTACATACCATAACTCTTTTTGAGCGATGACGATTTCGTTTAGATTTAAAGATCCAACACATAACAAAACATTAATGATAATAATTCCAATAGAAACTTCATAGGAAACCATTTGAGCAGCTGACCTAATTGCTCCTAAAAAAGGATATTTTGAATTAGATGCCCACCCTCCCATTATAATACCGTAAACACCCAAAGACGAAACAGCAAATAAATATAGAATTCCTACGTTTATATCTGCTAAAACTAAATTTTCACTCATTGGAATTACAGCCCATGCTACTAAAGCTAAAGTCATAGTTACAATTGGAGCAAGAATAAAAACTACTTTATTCGCACTAGCTGGAATTATGATTTCTTTAAAAATATACTTTAATGCATCAGCTAAAGTTTGGAAAAGTCCAAAAGGACCAACAACATTAGGTCCTCTTCTTTTTTGTACTAAACCCCATACTCTTCTATCTAACCAAACTATCATTGCAACAGATACAAGTATTGGAACAAGTAAAAAAATAATTTTATAAATCTCTTGTCCTAAAATTTGTAAGTACTCAATCATTAATTATCAGTTCCAGTTTTCTTTGAATCTTGTTTTATTTGTCTACATTCACTCATTGTTTTGGATGCTCTTGAAATTGAATTAGTAAAAAAATAATCTAACTCTCTAATTTTAATTATCTCACTTAAAAAATACGGTGAGGTATTAATAACTTTGCTGTCGTCAAAACTCGGTAACTCATTAATTTCTGTAAAATTCGGTATTAAACTTAAAGTTTCTTTTCTTAATGAGTCAAAATTTAATAATTTATCATTTTTTTCTAATTTTTTTAAAATCAAATTAAAAATCCTCCAGTCCTCTAACGCTTCTCCGATCGGGTAAGAGGCTTTTCTACACTCTTGAACTCTACCTTCTAAATTTTCGTAAAGTCCGCTTTGTTCTGTAAAAGCTGCACTTGGAAGAACGATGTCTGCAATCTCTGCTCCTCTATCCCCATGACTCCCTTGATAAACTATAAACTCATTATTTTTTTTAATTTCAAGATTATCTGATCCTAAAAGATATAGCAGTTTAAACTTATTGTTATTTAATTTTTCAAAAAAAGAATTTTTTTCCTCATCCTCTTTAGATAATATTTTCAAATCTATTAATCCTACTGTTGAGGCATTTTGAGGAAGAAAATTAAATGCATTCCACTCTTTGTTAATAAAATTATTTTTTATTAAAATATTTTTTAATCCTTCAACTAAATATTTCCCGCTTTTTAATTCTAAAGCAGATTCACCAATTATTATTAATGGTTTTTTTGAGGAAAAGAGTTTTTTTGCGAGATCTCCTTCCTTATTTAATATTTTTTTTATTTCATCAGTTTTGTTACTAACTTTAGTGTATTCATACGTTAAATCTCCAGGATCACCAATTGAAAAGATAGGAATTTGCTTTTGAACAAAAACTTTTCTAATTCTAGCATTAAGCAATGTTGCCTCATGCCTAGGATTTGTTCCAATTAAAAGTATGAAGTCAGACTCTTCTATTCCTTTTATAGAGGAATTAAAAATATAATTACTTTTTTCGGAAGAGTTTATATAAAAACTTTTTTCTCTAAATTCTAAATTTTTACTTTTTAAAACTGAAAAGAGTTTTTTAAAACTAAGTGCATTCTCTAAATTAACCATATCACCAATATGTCCTCCTATTTCATCTGGATTTGTCGAATTAATCTTATCTACTAAAAGTGAAATAGCTTTATCCCAGGTAGATTTTTGTAATTTTTTATTTATTTTTATATATGGAACATCTAACCTTTGTTTGAGCAAGCCATCACATGAGTATCGAGTTTTGTCTGAAATCCACTCTTCATTTATGTCGTTGTTTAATCTAGGTAATATTCTTTTTACCTCCCAATTATAGGTATCAACCCTTATATTTGACCCAACAGCGTCCATTACATCTACACTTTCAGTCTTTTTTAGTTCCCATGGTCTTGCCTCAAAAGCATATGGTTTAGAAGTGAGAGCGCCTACTGGACATAAATCTATTACATTTGCTGAAAGTTCTGACTCCATTGCTTTTTCAAGGTATGTTGTGATTTCCATGTTTTCTCCTCTACCAATGGCTCCTATTTCTGGAACTCCAGCAACCTCAGTTGCAAATCTCACACATCTCGTACAATGAATGCAACGTGTCATTTGAGTTTTAATCAATGGACCCATGTATTTTTCTTTAACTTGTCTTTTATTTTCAACAAATCTTGATTTATCAACACCGTAATACATTGATTGATCTTGCAAATCACATTCTCCCCCTTGATCACAAACAGGACAATCTAAAGGATGATTAGCCAACAAAAATTCCATTACGCCTTTTCTGGCTTTTTCAACTGAAGCAGTGTTAGTTTTAATATTCATACCCTCTGTTGCAGGCATTGCACAGGAGGCAATTGGTTTTGGAGATTTTTCCATTTCCACAAGACACATCCTACAATTGCCGGCTATTGATAATTTTTCGTGATAGCAAAATCTTGGAATTTCTACATCTGCAAGTTCACATGCTTGAAGAACCGTCATACCTTTTTCAAATTCAATCTCTTTTCCATTAATTGTAATTTTAGGCATTCTTGTTCTCCAAGAGATGTTGATCAACTAAATATGGATTATTTATTTTCTTTTTAATTAGTGGCTCGTCTCTGCAACGACTTTCAATTTCTTTTCTAAAATGTCTTAATAAACCTTGTACTGGCCATGCAGATCCTTCTCCAAACGCACAAATAGTATGACCTTCTATCTGTTTTGTAACATCTGATAATAAATTAATATCATTAAAGGTAGCTTTTCTTTTTGCAACTCTATCTAATATTCTCCACATCCATCCAGCCCCTTCTCTACAAGGAGTGCACTGACCGCAACTTTCATGTTTGTAAAATCTCGCTATTCTTGCCATACAAGCAACAATGTCTTGATCCTTATTAATAACTACTATTCCAGCTGTGCCTAATCCACTTTTGTTTTTAATTAAAGAGTCAAAATCCATTGTTATGGTATCGCAAATTTCTTTTGACAATAGAGGCATTGACGAACCACCTGGTATCACAGCTTGAAGGTTGTCCCATCCACCGACTACTCCACCAGCATGTTTTTCTATTAAATCTTTTAGAGGTATCCCCATTTCCTCCTCAACATTACAAGGTGAATTTACATTACCAGATATACAAAATATTTTTGTACCTGTATTTTTTGACTTCCCAATTGATGCGAACCATTTTCCACCTCTTCTTAAAATAGTTGGCACAACTGCAATTGTCTCAACATTGTTAACAATTGTTGGACAACCATATAACCCGACTAAAGCAGGAAATGGCGGTTTTAATCTTGGTTGACCTTTATTACCTTCAATGCTTTCTAATAAAGCAGTTTCTTCGCCACAAATATATGCACCTGCGCCGTAATGAATAAAAATATCGAAATCCCATCCAGAACCACACGCATTCTTTCCTAAATAATTTTTTTTGTAAGCTTGATCAATTGCTTCTTGTAATCTTTTACCCTCGTTAAAGTATTCACCTCTAATATAAATATAACAAATATGCGCGTTAACAGCAAAACCTGCAATTAAACATCCTTCTATCAATTTTTGAGGCTCGAATCTTAAAATGTCTCTATCTTTACATGTTCCAGGTTCTGATTCATCTGCATTAATTACTAAATAATGCGGTCTCGACCCAACTTCTTTAGGAGCGAATGACCATTTAAGTCCAGTTGAAAATCCAGCACCTCCTCTACCCCTCAGCTCAGAAGTTTTCACCTCATTAATTATCCATTCTCTTCCTTTTGAAATAAGATTTTTGGTATCTTTCCAATCGTCTCTTTTGATAGCATTCTCTAATTCCCAGCCATATTCATTGTAAAGATTTTTAAATATTTTATTTTCTAATTTAAGCATGATTTTCTCCATTGATTGTTGGTTTTTTTTCTGGAGCTGTATTATTGCGACCTCTATACGATCCTGGTTTTAAAGGTTTGTCCTTGATTAGTGAGTCTAAAATTTCAATTGTACTTTTTTCATCTAAATCTTCGTAATAATCATCATTAATTTGTATCATTGGAGCGCTTACGCATGCACCTAAACACTCTACTTCCATCCATGAGCAACTTCCTTTTTGCGATATTTCATTTTCATTTGGTGATATTTTTTCTTTACATAATTTTACAATTTTATCAGCTCCTCTAATCAAACAAGGTGTAGTTGTACATACTTGTATAAAATGTTTTCCTACAGGTGCTAAGTTGTACATAGAATAAAAAGTTGCCACTTCATAAACAGATATGTAGGGCATTGATAAAAATTTAGCTATATATTTCATTGCTGCTAGAGGTATCCAATTACTGTTTTGTTTTTGAGCCAAATAAAGAAAAGGCATTACAGCACTTTTTTTGTTCTTCTCCGGGTACCTTTTTAAAATTTCTTCAGCTTTTTTTAAATTTCCATCAGTAAATTTAAATTCTTTTGGTTGGTTGTCATGTACTTTTTTTAAACTCATCTGTCCACCTCGCCGAAAACTATATCAAGAGAACCTAAAACTGCTGGGACATCTGCTAACATGTGTCCACGAATTAAATAATCCATAGCTTGTAAATGAGAAAATCCAGGAGCTCTAATTTTACACCTATAAGGTTTATTTGATCCATCTGATATTAAATAAACACCGAATTCACCTTTTGGTGCCTCAACAGCTGTATAAACATCTCCCTTAGGAACTCTGTATCCCTCAGTAAATAATTTGAAGTGATGAATTAGTGCCTCCATAGACTGTTTAAGGTCATCTCTATTTGGAGGAGATATTTTCCCATCAATAGATTTTATTGGTCCCTTTGGTAGTCTCTCTATGCATTGTAGTATAATTTTTACACTCTCTCTCATTTCCTCAATTCTACAAAGATAACGATCATAACAATCACCATTTTTTCCAACTGGTATTTTAAAATCTAAATCTTTATAAATTTCATATGGTTGCGACCTTCTTAAATCCCATGGTATCCCTGAGCCTCGAAGCATAACTCCTGAAAAACTATGGTCTAAAGCCTCTTGCTTAGATACAATTCCAATTTCAACGTTTCTTTGCTTAAAAATTCGATTATCTGTAAGGAGTCCCTCTAAGTCATCTATAATTTTTGGGAATGACCTGCAAAATTTTTCAATATCCTCTACTAGTTTCAATGGTATATCTTGATGAACTCCTCCCGTTCTAAAATAGTTGGCGTGCAATCGGGAACCTGAAGCTCTTTCATAGAAAGTCATTAATGTTTCTCTCTCTTCAAAGCCCCAAAGTGAAGGTGTAAGCGCTCCGACATCCAAGGCTTGTGTAGTCACATTAAGTATGTGGCTTAAAATTCTTCCAATCTCACAGAAAATTACACGAATATATTTTGCGCGAATAGGCACTTCAATATTTAACAATTTTTCTGCAGCAAGAGCAAAAGCATGTTCTTGGTTCATTGGGGCTACATAATCTAACCTATCAAAATAAGGAAGTGCTTGAGTATAAGTCTTTTGTTCTATTAGTTTTTCAGTCCCTCTATGAAGAAGTCCAATATGCGGATCAGCTTTCTCAACAACTTCTCCATCAAGCTCAAGTATTAACCTCAAAACACCATGGGCAGCCGGATGTTGAGGCCCAAAATTAAGATTAAGTGATTTAGTTTTTTTTACCATCTTTTTCCAAATTTTTAATTTCCTTAATATAATTACTGCCTTCCCAAGGACTTTCGAAATCAAAGTTTCTGTAATTTTGCTCAAGTTTAACTGGTTCATAAACTACTTTTTTTTCTTTTTCGCTGTACCTCACCTCATTAAATCCGGTTAAAGGAAAATCTTTTCTTAATGGATGGCCTTTAAATCCATAATCAGTAAGAATTCTTCTCAAGTCTGGATGATTTTTAAATTTAATTCCATACATGTCAAAGACTTCTCTTTCCATCCAATTTGCAGATGGGAAAATTTTAGTTAAAGAATTGATAGACTGAGTTGGTTGAAATTTAATAAAAATTTTTATTCTTATATTATTTTCATGTGATAAAAAAAGATAGACTAATTGAAAACGTTCATCTTTTTCAGGATAGTCTACCCCAGCAATATCTATTAGCTGTCTAAATTTACATTTATCATTAGATTTTAAAAATTGCACAACTTCTATAAGGTCGTTTACATCTATTTCGACTGATAATTCCTCATTTATAATAAATGAATTCTGGATTTTGCTGGCCAATTCTGAGTTAATTATTTTTTCAATCTTTTTCAAATTTTCGGTCATGGATTATCTTTGTAAATTTCCTTCTCTTCGAATTTTTTTCTGTAATTGTAAGATTCCGTAAAGAAGTGCTTCCGCAGACGGTGGACATCCTGGAATATAAATATCCACTGGAACAATTTTATCACAACCTCTTACAACAGAGTAAGAATAATGATAATAACCTCCACCATTTGCACAGCTACCCATCGACACTACGTATCTTGGTTCAGGCATTTGATCGTAAACTTTTCTGAGAGCTGGAGCCATTTTGTTTGTAAGTGTTCCTGCTACAATCATCACATCAGATTGTCTTGGAGAAGCTCTAGGAGCCGCACCAAATCTTTCTAGATCATATCTTGGCATCGAAGTTTGCATCATTTCAACTGCACAACATGCAAGTCCAAAAGTCATCCAATGTAATGAGCCAGTTCTCGCCCAATTGATTAAATTTTCTGATGAAGTAGTTATGAAACCTTTTTCAGCAAAATCTTTTGCTAAATCTTTAAATTCTTCAGGAATTTTTTTTTCTTTATTTTGATTTAAGCTAAATTTTACTCCCATTCTAAAGCTCCTTTTTTCCACTCATAAATAAATCCAATTGTTAAAATGCCTAAAAAAATCATCATTGACCAAAAACCTAAAGCTCCCAAATTGCCTAAAGATATCGCCCATGGAAAAAGGAAGGCTATTTCTAAATCAAAAATTATAAATAGTATCGCTACTAGATAAAATCTTACATCGAACTCCATTCTTGAGTCATCAAAAGCTTCAAACCCGCACTCGTAAGCTGATAATTTTTCAGAATCTGGATTAGATGGAGATGCTAAATAATTTGCAACTATAAAACCAATGCTTAAAAATAAAGAAATAAATAAGAAAATTATTATTGATAAATATTCTGATAAAAAGTTATAAATCATGTTTTTAATACCTACCTTAATACCGTAGCTTAAGGATTCTTGTATTATTAAAGCATATTTATAACATTTCCTTTAGAAGTGTACAGGACAGATGGAAGCATTATGTTGATCAATTTATGCTCAATTATAACTCATTAGATGAAAATCATTATCAACTAATGGCGGGAGTGACGGGACTCGAACCCGCGACCTCCTGCGTGACAGGCAGGCGCTCTAACCAAGCTGAGCTACACCCCCTTATTTAATGGTGGGCGGTAAAGGACTCGAACCTATGACCCTCTCGGTGTAAACGAGATGCTCTACCAACTGAGCTAACCGCCCTAATTAAATAAAAACCGAGATATACAATAAAAATTTTATAAAGTAAAAAAGTATTTAAAATATAGTGTAATTTATATAAATAGCAGTATTATTGAAAATTTATGATTATAACTTGTAACTGTGGTGAAAAGAAATTTACGCTTCCAGATAATTCCATACCTACAACTGGAAGGATGGTCCAATGTGGCTTTTGTGGATTAAAATGGAAACAATTCCCTGTGGGAGAAGTTAAAAAAACTCAATCAATTCCTCGTGCAAAAAAGGTGGTTCCAAGATCTCAGCCAATTAAACAAAAAATAGAAAAACCGAAAAAAGTAAAAAAAACTACTCCAAAAAAACCTAGAGAAATAAGTTTATACTCACCTGAATACTTAGCAAAAAAACATGGTATCAAAATCAACGACGCACAGCCTGAAAAAAAAATTAGCAAACAAGAAAAAGGTAAAGTTTCTTTTGGTTTTTATAATTCACTACTTGTATTTATTTTCTTTGTGATAACTTTGTCGCGTATTTTATATTTTTCACAGGGATTTATAATAACAAATGTGCCAGCATCTGAATTTTATTTAAACTATTTCTTTGAAAGTATTAGAAATATTTTTGAAATTTGGAAAAATCTAATCACAAGTTATTAGACTCTAAATCTTTAATATTTATAAAGTTTTCTGAAAGCTCAGAATTGTTTTTTACAATATCTTTATAAAAATTCCATGCTAAAACAATTATCGTATTTTTTTTATTCTTAATATAAGATTTATTTTTGATAGGTATCTTTACACCTGGGATAAATTTACTATGTTTTAATTTATTATCCTCTACTATAAAATCTATTTCTTTTGAAATACCAAAAAAATTTAAAGCAGTGGTCGCTTTGGCCGGAGCTCCATAACCTACTATTAATTTATTATTTTTTCTAATTTTTTTAAGATTTTTTCTAACATTTTCTCTTATTTTGTAAACTTTTTCACCAAATTTTTTATATGTATCAAATTTTTTAATACCAAACTTTTCTTCCTCTTTCAGTATTTGCTTTACACTTTTTTCAATTTTAGTTTTTTTATTCTTTTTAATATAAACTCGAATTGATCCACCGTGGGTATCAACTTTTTCTGATCTAAATATTTTGCTATCAAATTTTTTAAAAAAGTTTATTAATGAAGTAAGTGACCAGTAGTTATAGTGCTCATGATAAATATTATCAAAGGTTAGATCTTTCAATGTATTCAATAAGTATTGAACTTCAATAATAATTGTCCCATTTTTACTTAACAGTTTAAACATGCACTCTGCCATTTCCTGTAATTTGTCAGAGTGAGCAAAAACGTTTGAGGCTAAAATTAAATCTGCACCCTTTTTTATATTTTTTAAATTTTTTTTATCTAAGAAACCATTAAAGGTTTTGATTTTATTTTTATTTGCTAGTTTAGCCAAATTTTTAGCTGGTTCGATCCCAAGTATTTTTTTAAATCCCTGATCTAAAAAAGGTTTTAATGCTACGCCATCATTGCTACCTATATCAATAATATACGATTTTTTTTTATTTAACTTTAAATCCTTAATATATTTTTTTGATGCTTTAACAAAATGTTCTCGAAATACCTTAGAAGTTGATGACGTATAAAGGTAGTTAGAAAACATCTTTTTTGGATCAACAGAGACAGATAGTTGACAATTGTGACATTTATCACAATAATTAACTTCAAGAGGATATAATTCACATTTATCATTTTGTTTATTCAGAAGATTGTTTGCTAACGGTTGGTAGCCCAAAGATACAACTCTTTTTAAATCTGTGTTCCCACAAGATCTACAATTAAATTTATAGCATGATAGCAATAAATTTTTTTCTTTTTCGTCTACAAAAACATGTTTTACAGTATGAGTGATACCGTAATTTTCATGATCTCTATCTCCCCTAACTAAATTTAAAAATGTAGTATCTTTTGTAAAAACCATTGTATGAGCAACGTTAGGTTTAATTACTGAAAGTTGTCCTTCATTCACAACTTGCGTAACTTTTGGGGCTCCTGGATTTATTATATCTTGAAAAATTTCTATAATTTGTCCTTTTGTGAATAAACATTTTTGTTCTTGCTGCGGATGATAATGGTTTGCTCTGATAGTTCCTTTTTTTGAGTCAATTAGTCCAATTAAATTGATCGGTTCTGTTAGCTCGTGATTGCTAATTTTACCTCTATTATCAACGTATAAATTCTCTCCATCTTTAACATACTCCAAATCTTTAATAAAATTTTGTTTTGACCATTTTTCAATCATTTCTTTTATATTTTGATCAATATTGTAAAGAAATTTAAATCCTGTTTTTATTATTTTATTATTTGATAATGAGAAACCCAGATTTGGAATTTCATCGTTAGTCTCTTTTAGTTGAATTTTTGGATTATGTTTTTTACAAATATTTGCTACTTCTTTTACTGTTAAAGTATCTTTGGTTAAGTTAAATATTTCAGATTTTATATGATCACTTTCCTCCATGAACTTAAAACATCTTGCTACATCAATTAATGGAACCAAACTTTTAATTTGTCTTCCTCCAGCAAACAATTTTAGAGTTCCATTTTGAGATGCAATTTTAGAAAATAAATTAGGCATAATATCTATACGCATTGTGTCATTTGAATATCCATATACAGATCCTAATCTTAAAATTACGTAATTTTTTTGAGAATCTTTTATTTGCTTTTCGTTTGCTGCCTTAGAAGATGAGTAAGATAAAACTGGTAGTGTATTTTCGTTCTCTTTAATATCCTTTTTTACTTCTGATATTCCCTCGTAAACTACGTGGGTAGAAGGAAAAATTAATTTACATTCATTGCTTATTGTATTCAAAATATTTTGTGTTCCCTCTTCAGCGACAAGTTTTATTTTCTCATCTATTTCTTTCGAAGACTCACTTTTTGTTCTTGGCACAGAGGTTATACCAGCTAAATGATGAACTACATCAGCGTTACTAAAATATT
>CACATS010000020.1 GCA_902535505.1 uncultured Pelagibacteraceae bacterium
TTACCATCCTATCAAACTCATATGCGGCCTTTCGAATTTCTTGCGCGCCAGATGGTCTAAAATTATTGACATATTCTCCTTTACCAAATCTTTCTGCAGCTTTAGCTAAACGCACTAAAGGCCTTGTTTGATTTTTTAAAAAAATGAGGGCAATTATTACTAGCACCAAAGACGGGAGAGTGGTCCATAAAACAAATAATCTTACGGAGGATGCGGATACCATTTCTTTTGGAACTAAAAATTCAATTATCTCATTTTGAGATTTAATTTTTATATCTACTGCGTTTTTAAACTTTGATGTACTGAACCAATAATTATTATTCCCAAAAGTCGATTTTAATTCTCTTCGAAGAGATCTATCCATTGGACTAAATTTTCGCTCACCTGAGACTTGAGGTAATTTATCTTTGACTATACCTATTTCAAAATTAAAATTATTTCTATAACTATCAGTAAAAAAATCTAAATTTTTTTTATCATTTTGATACATTTCTTCGATAGTTTTTAGTTGTGCCACTAAAGATCTAGTTATATTTTTATTAGCCTTTATCCAGATGCTGTCGTAGAAAACTATAGTAATTATTACCTGTAGGATAATTGTTGGTGCAGCTACAATAATTAATGCTCTATAAAAAAGTCTCTTAGGTAAAATAATTTTAATTAATCTATTCAATCCAGAGAACATATCCTGAGCCTCTAATGGTTTGTAAATATTTTGGATTTCTCGGGTTAATTTCTATTTTTTGTCTTAACCTTGTTACCATAACATCAATTGATCTTTCTTGGCTAATTCCTGAAATTTTTCCTATTTCTTCACGCGAAAACGTTCTTCCTGGGTTTGAAAGCATTTCAACCAAAACTTTTTTTTCAGAAATATTAATCTTTTTCTCTTTATTATTTAATTTTAAAGTCATTTTATTAAGATCCACTTTAGCATTACCAATAAAGTGAATTATTTTTAGATCAATCTTATTATTATTTTTAATGATATTTTTTATCCTTAACAATAGTTCTTTTGGCTCGAAAGGTTTTCCAACATAATCATCTGCACCTAATTCTAGACCCTTGATTCTATTCTCTACCTCCCCTTTGGCTGTAAGTAAAATTATTGGCACTTTAATTTTTTTTTTAATTTCTTTAGTGAGCTCGTAACCATCTTGACCAGGCATCATTACATCTAAAATAATTATATCATATTTAAGATACTCAATTTTTTTTTTTGCCTCTTCAGCATTTTCAGCACTGGAGACAATATAATTTTTTGAAGATAAATAGTCTTTAAGAAGAGCTCTAATTCTATCATCATCATCAACTATAAGAATATGTATATTGTTATTTGCCATCAATAATTTTTTTTAATACGTTCTTAAATTTAATAACCGAGTCCGAGCTTGAACTTTTAAGAGCATTAAATATTCTTTTTTTTTGAGTGTTATAAACCGCCTCAAAAAAAACTTTTCCTTCTTTATCTAAAAATAAGTTTTTCTTTCTTGTATCATGATCATCTTGAATTTGTTTTATCATTTTAGACTTTATTAAATCACGCAATACTCTATTAAGACTCTGTTTAGTGATTTTCAATTTAAATATTAGCTCACCTAAATTAATACCCGGATTTCGTTCGATCAAATTTAGTGCCCTCAAGTGAGCTGGTCCAAAATATTTTTTAGACAAAATTTCTCTAGGATCTGAAAAGGTTTCTCTATAAGCGTAGTATAAGAGTTGAATAAACTCTTTTATTTGATCATCTTTTAGGTACAGCAAATCTTTCATAATGGTAAGTTATATTGACTTATCCTTATAAGGAATATACTTTTTTAAAATAAAAAAATCTATATATTTGCTTCAAATGGAAACGATACCCTACGATAAAAGATCTGGAAAAATTTGGTTTAACGGAAAAACTGTTGATTGGCAGAACGCAAATATCCATATTTTAAATCATGGTTTACACTATGCAAGTTGCGTTTTCGAAGGTGAAAGAGTTTACGATGGGGAAATTTTTAAGCTAGAGGAACATACTGCAAGATTATTTTACTCAGCTAAAAGAATGGGAATAGATGTTCCTTACAGCGAGAAAGAAATTAACCAAGCCTGTAAAGAAATTGTTGGCATCCAAAAAGTACGAAATGGATATGTAAGACCACTAATTTGGAGAGGTAGCGAGATGATGGCAATCTCAGCCCAAAAAAATAAGATACATGTAGCTGTAGCAACATGGGAATGGGGTTCATACTTTGATCCAAAATTAAAACTAAATGGAATTAAACTTAATATTTCAAGTTGGAGGAGACCGGCTCCCAATACGATTCCTTGGGATACAAAAGCAGCAGGACTTTACATGATTTGTACATTATCTAAACATGAGGCTGAAGCAAAAGGCTTTACTGACTCATTAATGCTTGATCATGAAGGAAATGTTGCAGAGGCAACTGGCGCAAACGTATTTTTCAAAAACAAAGCTAACGAATTACATACCCCAATACCAGACTCATTTCTAGACGGTATAACTCGAAGAGCTGTTATAAATCTTGCTAAAAAAAAGGGCATAAAAGTTATTGAGAGAAAAATTGATCCTGAAGAGATGAAAAATTTTGTAGGATGTTTTTTAACAGGCACAGCTGCAGAAGTTACTCCAGTTTCACAAATAAATGATTATAAATTTAAAGTTTGTGAAACTATAACTTATCTGAACGAAGCATATCAAAATTTAGTAAGAAAAAAAGACTCAGCAGCTTAATTATTTTTTAGCTGAAATCAAAATAGACCAGGCGAAATACCTAAAAAATTTAATCTTAAATAAAATTTGATCAGCATTTTTCAAAATTTTAAATATCTTTGACTTATTTGGATTTAAGTAAAATGGAAAAAAAATTAAAGTTAAAAAACCGTAATATTTTATTTCAACATGCTTATATTTATTTTTTAATAAAGCTAAATCTCTATCAGTGAAAGGATGTTCATCAACTGATCTAGATTTAGGTGTTAGCTTTCTGTAAAGATTTATTATTGGATTTGTACCTAATGGTTCAACGAATATAAGAGATCCTCCTGGCTTTAAAATTCTTAAAATTTCATCAAGACACCTTGAGAACTCTAGATGATGTAATATCCCATGACCGTAAACTAAATCGAATTGATTATTTTTAAAACTTGTTTTCTCACAATTGTCAACTTTTAACTCAACCATTGAACCCAAAAATTTTGTTTTATCTTTTGCTTTTTTAATTGAAATTTCAGAAATATCTATACCAGTAACCTTTTTAGGTTCATAATTGCTCACCTCAATAATAGAAGGCCCCACTCCGCAACCATAATCTAGAACTTCAGCATTTCTTGAATCTTTTTTTAGTAGCTCATAAAAATCATCCCAAATATTAGCTATGGATTTGTAAAATATATTCTCAAATCTTCCTTTAGGTCTTGATTGTAACTCATTATGAAAATCTTTTTCTCTTAAATTTTTTTCAGTCAATCTCATATTATTTTTTTGTGTCCTCATTCATTGCATGATCAATTCCTTTTCTTAGATAATCATAGCCTGTATATAATGTAAGAAATGAAGATAGCCATAAAAGAATGATACCAACAGTTTGAGCATTATAATCTTGAAAATTGATTATTTTATTACCACTTTCTCCAGTTAAGAGAATAGCTATTGCAGTCATTTGAATAAAAGTTTTTAACTTCGACAAACCAGTAACTTCCATTGTTATTCTGCCTTTAGCCAAAAATTCTCTTAAACCTGATACCAGAATTTCCCTGGTAAGGATTATAATTGCAGCTATAACTTCGTAATTTTTAATAGTACCATTCATGACAAGTAAAATTAGTGCAGCTGCAACTAAAATTTTATCTGCAATAGGATCTAATAATTCACCAAGTTTAGACTCCTCTTTAAATAGTCTTGCTAATAATCCGTCCAAGTAATCTGTAAAACTAGCAAGCACAAATAAAAAAAAGGGGATTAAATCACCAAAAAATCCAGGAATAAAAAAAGTAATTACAAAAATAGGAACAATTATTATTCGACCAATAGTCAGTATGTTCGGTATTTTTAATTTCATTCGTGAAAATAATCATATATTTTCTTTGCTATATTGTCTTCTATTCCATCAACTGATTTTAAATCATCAAAACTTGCAGATTCAACAGCTCTCGCAGACCCAAAATGATTTAATAAAGCTCTTTTCCTTTGTTTTCCGATTCCATGAATTTGATCTAATAAAGATTTACTGAGGTTCTTTTTTCTCTTTGCTCTGTGCGTGCTTATCGCAAATCTATGGGCTTCGTCTCTCAGCCTTTGAATAAAAAATAGTAGGGGATTATTTTTATCTAAAATTGTCTCTTTTCCACGATGATAAATTTTTTCTTCACCGGCATTTCTTTTTTTCCCTTTAGCCACAGCTAAAATGGGCAAATCATGTAAACCTAACTCATTAAGCACCTCTCTACTAACAGAGTATTGTCCTTTACCACCATCAATAATAATTAAATCAGGCAATGACAATGATCCAGATTTTTCTTTCACAGCTTTTGAAAATCTTCTAAATAGAACTTCTTTCATCATACCGTAATCATCATTTTTTACTTTTTCGTCTTTTATATTGAATTTTCTGTACCTTTTTTTGACGAAACCCTCATTGCTAAAACAAATTAAAGAGCCCACGGAGTCTGATCCTTGAATATGACTATTGTCATAGACTTCAATTAATTCAATATTATTATTCAGATTAAATTTTGTTGCCAAATCTTCAATAAGATTATTGTTTGTGTCAGATTGAATAAGCTTTTGTTTTAGGGATTGTTTTGCATTTTTTTCTGCAAGATTTGAAATACTGATCTCATTTTTACTTTTAGCAATTTTTATAATTATCTCTTTTTTATCTTTCTCAGAAAAAGTTTTCTCAATTAGTTTTTTGTCTTGAACTTCACAATTTGTCAAAATGAGTCTAGGAATAGTTTTGTTTTCATAAAATTGAGATATAAAAGAACTTAAAATGTCTTCTAATTTGTCATCAGGGTCATGTTTAGGGTAAAAAGCTTGATTACCCCAATTTTGTTTAGACCTGAAAAAAAATACTTGGACGCATGTTTTGCCAGTTTCTTTATAAATACTTATAACATCAGCCTCTGTTAAATTTGTTTGATTAATTTTTTGCGAAGTTTGTATTTGGGTCAAAGCCTTTATTCTATCTCTAGCTACAGCTGCTTTTTCGTAATCTAGATCTTTACTAGCCTTTTCCATTTCATTAGACAAATTTTTTTGAATTCTTCTTGATTTACCAGAAATAAAATCGATAGCGTCCTCAACAGAGGACTCGTACTCTTTTTCAGTAATGTGACCAACACAAGGTCCTGAACATCTTTTAATTTGGTACAAAATACACGGTCTTTCTCTATTTTTAAATACTGTGTCATCACAAACTCTTAAAAGAAAAATTTTTTGTAAAATTTTTATTGTCCAATTAGCAGACCCTATTGAGGCAAATGGTCCAAAATAATATCCTGATTTTGACTTTTTTCCCCGCAGTTTTGTGAGTTGTGGCCACTTATCTTTATTACCAATATAAATATAAGGAAAAGATTTATCATCTCTTAAAAGAATATTGTAACGAGGTTTATATTTTTTTATTAAATTTGCCTCTAAAAGCAACGCCTCACTCTCATTATTTGTAGTAGTGGTCTCAAGATTATGTGTTAGCGAAAGCATTCGCTCAGTTCTAATAGGAAGATTAGACTCTGTAACGTAACTCTTTAGCCTATTTGGAATATTCTTAGCTTTACCAATATATAATATTTCACCAGTCGAACTAATCATTTTATAAACGCCTGGGTTTTTTGGTATTAAAGGTATTTTATCTTTAATTACTTTTTTTCCTAACTCTAGACTATTAATCATACTCTTGATTTTGATACCTCAATACCTACTGACTTAGTCTTTTTTAAGATATCAATTTTTTCTATTTTAAGGTTTACCTTTTTAACAAGCTTATTTTGAAAGATCATATTAAAAATATTTTCTGATAAATCTTCAAGTAGTTCGTGATGTTTAAGACTAGTAAGTTTCTCAATTTTACTAACAATTTCCTCATAATTAATTATAGATTTCAAATCTTTATTATTTGGGAACACGTAAGGATTGGTCAAAATTTCAACATTAAATTTAACTCTCTGCTTCTTTTTTTTTTCAAAATTATGTATACCCACAAAAATATTAAGAATTAAATCTTTTATAATTACCTTCCTTTTATATTTAAATTTTTCTTTTTTCTTAAACTTAATTAATTTCATTCTTTTGTGTTAATAATATCTGGTGTTTGCCAAGCAAGTCTTTGACCGCTATCAATATTAATTGTTTCTCCCGTTACACTTTTATTTTCAATAAAAAACTTTACTCCATTACATATGTTATCTAAATCTACTTTTTTTCTTAAGAGCGTAGATTTCCATTGTTTTTTAAAATGTTTCTCAGATTGTCTTTTGTTTTTTAAGGTTGGTCCAGGTGAGATAGCATTAACTCTTATATTTGGTGCTAATTTCATAGCTGATGTTTTTGTTAAAGTAGCCAATGTAGATTTACTTAAAGTGTAAGAGAAAAAAAAAGGAGTTAATTTCTCAACTCTTTGATCAATAATATTAATAATACATCCATCTTTATTTTTTATCATTTTTTTAAAATTTTGAATTAAAATTGCCGGCGCTTTAAGGTTAACATTAATATGTTTTGCAAATGATTTTTCAGAAAAATTTTCTAAGTTATCATTTTCAAAAACAGAAGCATTATTAATTAAACAATCTAATCCTTTCATAGTTTTGTAAGCCTTTTTAATTAAAGATTGAGTTTGTTTTAAATTGTTTAAATCAGCTTTAAATAAATATGCATCAGTTCCAAGTTCAACTAACTCTTTTTTTAATTTTAAAGCGCTTTTTTTAGATTTGTTATAGTGAATACCTATTTTTGTTTGAAAGCCAACTAAACTTTTGGCAATTGCAGACCCTATTCTAGTAGCTCCTCCAGTGATAATTATTTTTTTGGTTTCCATTTTTTTATTGCTTTTCTTGGCTTTGTGCCTGGCATACCCATAGTTGATCTACCTTTTGGATAAACCTTACTTTTTAAATTATATTGAGAAATTTTTGGATTCAAAGTAATTTCGAGTTCGCTTGCCTCTAGTTTTCTCATTTCATCTCTTAACTTAGCTGCTTCTTCAAATTCTAAATTGGAGGCAGCTTCTTTCATTTTTCTATTTAAAGCTTTAAGGTGTTTCTTTAAGTTACCACCTACATTTGAACCTTCACTAATTTTTACGTAATCTTTTTCGTAAACAGATTCTAAAATATCGCTTATTTCTTTTTTTACCGATTCTGCAGTTATTCCATTTTTTTTGTTAAAATCTAATTGCTTATTTCTTCTTCTATCTGTTTCCTTTATAGCTTTTTCAATACTTTTTGTGACCTTATCAGCATATAAAATTACTTTACCATCAACATTTCGAGCCGCTCTTCCGATTGTTTGAATTAAAGAAGTTTCAGATCTTAAAAATCCCTCCTTGTCTGCATCTAATATTGCCACTAAGGCACATTCCGGAATATCTAGACCCTCTCTTAATAAGTTTATACCAACTAGAATATCAAATACTCCCATTCTTAAATCTCTAATTATTTCAATTCTCTCAAGAGTGTCTATATCAGAGTGCATATATCTAACCTTTAGGCCATTTTCGTGAAGGTATTCAGTTAGATCTTCAGCCATTTTTTTTGTGAGAGTCGTAGCAAGAACTCTGTATCCTCTCTTTACAATTTCTTTCGCCTCATGCATCAAATCATCTACTTGAGTTTTTGCTGGTCTTATTTCAACAGGTGGATCTATTAAACCTGTAGGCCTTATAATTTGGTCAATATATTTATTACCTGTCTGTTTCAGTTCCCATGGTCCTGGAGTTGCAGATACAAAAACAGTTTGTGTTCTCATTAAATCCCATTCTTCAAATTTTAATGGTCTGTTGTCCATACAAGATGGAAGTCTAAATCCATATTCAGCTAAAGTACTTTTCCTCGTGCGGTCTCCTTTATACATCCCATTTAGTTGTGGTACGGTAACGTGACTTTCATCAACGAATATAATTGCATTGTCCGGAAAATATTCAAATAGAGTAGGAGGCGGTTCCCCAGCTTTTCTACCAGATAAAAATCTTGAATAATTTTCTATACCTGCACAAGTTCCAGTAGCCTCAATCATTTCTAAATCAAATTTAGTTCTTTCCCTTAGTCTTTGTTCTTCTAGAAGCTTATTATTTTCTCTATGTTTTTTTAAAGTCTCAGCTAATTCAGATTTTATTTGTTTGATAGCTTGCTCAATAGTTGGTTTAGGAGTTATGTAATGACTATTAGCGTAAATTTTTATGATTGAATAATCATTTGCTTTATCACCTGTAAGCGGATCAAATTCTTCAATTTTTTCCAATTTATTTAAATTAAAACTGATTCTCCAAGCTCTATCTTCTAAGTGTGATGGAAAGATCTCTAAGTTTTCTCCTCTGACCCTAAAAGTTCCTCTAAAAAAATTTTGATCATTTCTTTTATACTGCAAATTTATAAAAGCTCTAATTAATTCATCACGCTCATACTCATAATTTTTTTTTAATGTGATCGTCATTTTTGAGTATGCTTCTACAGAACCTAAACCATAAATACATGATACACTTGCAACAATGATTACATCATCTCTTTCTAACAACGATCTTGTCGCTGAGTGTCTCATTCGATCTATTTGCTCATTAATAGAAGCCTCTTTTTCTATATAAGTATCAGATCTGGGAACGTATGCTTCTGGGGTGTAGTAATCGTAATAAGATACAAAATACTCTACAGCATTATCTGGAAAAAAACTTTTAAACTCTCCGTATAATTGAGCAGCTAAAGTTTTGTTTGGTGCTAGAATTAGAGCAGGTCTATTAGCTTTTTCGATAACTTTTGCCATTGTAAATGTTTTACCCGACCCCGTAACACCTAAAAGAACTTGTTCTTGCTTGTTATCTTTTAGGTTTTTTAATATTTGCTTAATGGCCTCTGGTTGGTCACCGCTAGGTTGAAAATCACTTTTGATTTTAAAGTTAATACCTCCCTCCAACTTCTTAATTTTTTTTGAGTTATTAACTTCTAGATCAGCTAATTTTTCTTGATAAGTATTTTGCATTTTGTGTTAATAATAAATTAATTATATTATAAATTTCAATGAGCATAGTTTCCAATAGTTTAAAACGTATAAAACCGTCGCCTACAATAGCAGCTACCTCAAAAGCTAGAGAAATGAGAGCCGCTGGAAAGGATGTTATAGGTTTAGGGGCTGGAGAGCCTGATTTTGATACTCCAGACAATATTAAAGAAGCAGCAATAAAAGCGATTAAAAAAGGTGATACAAAATATACTGCAGTAGACGGTACACCAGCTTTAAAAAAAGCTATCCAAGCAAAATTTTCTAGAGAAAATAATTTATCATATGAGCTTGATCAAATTTCAGTTGGAACTGGCGGAAAGCAAGTTTTATATAACGCTTTTATGGCAACTATAAATAAAGGTGATGAGGTAATAATTCCAGCCCCTTATTGGGTCTCTTATCCTGACATTGTTTTATTAGCTGGAGGAAAACCCAAAATAGTAAAGTGTGATGAAAAAAATAATTTTAAATTAACACCGGAAAAATTAACAAAAGCAATTTCAAAAAAAACAAAGTGGATAATCATAAACTCTCCATCCAACCCTACAGGCTCAGGTTATACCAAAGATGAGATAATGGCATTATCGAAGATATTAATAAAATATAAAAATTTATATATTTTAAGTGATGATATTTACGAACATATTACTTATGACAATTTTAAATTTTTTACAATTGCGCAAATTGAAAAACTAAAAAGTAGAACTTTAACCATGAATGGAGTGAGTAAATCTTACTCAATGACTGGTTGGAGAATAGGTTATGCTGCAGGTCCAAAAGAAATTATTAAAGCGATGGCTAAAATTCAATCTCAATCGACTAGTAATCCTACATCCATAAGTCAAGCAGCTGCAGTTGAGGCTTTAAACGGAACTCAAGATTTTATTTCAGAAAGATCAAATTCATTTAAAGAAAGAAGAAATTTTGTTGTTGATAGTTTAAATAATATTAAAGGAATAAGCTGCTTAAGTCCTGAAGGAGCTTTTTATGTTTTTCCAAACTGTAAAAAATTACTAAACAAGAAAACAAAACTTAAAACTGATAAAGATTTTGTAGAAAAATTGTTAGAAAAAGCTGAGGTAGCTGTGGTTCAAGGTTCTGCCTTTGGTTTAGACGGCTATTTTAGGATATCTTACGCAACTTCAATGGAAAATTTGAAGAAAGCAATGAACAGAATTAAAACTTTTTGTGATAGCCTTAATTAGCCTCAGATAAATATTTTTCAGCTTCAAGCGCTGACATACAACCCATTCCAGCAGCGGTAACGGCTTGTCTAAAAATTTTATCCTTTACATCTCCTGCAGCAAAAACTCCTGGAATATTTGTTTCAGTAGAGTCAGGTTTTGTAATTAAATATCCTTCTTTGTCCATTTTAAGCTGATCTTTAAATAAAGATGTAGCTGGATCATGTCCGATTGCAATAAACAAACCATCAACTTTAAGATCTTTAACTTTATTATCTTTCACATTTTTTATTTTCAACGCATTAACAGTTTTTGGCTCTTTAGTGCCAATAACATCTTCAACTATTGTATCCCAAATAATCTCTATTTTTTTGTTAGATTTTAATTTTGCTTGAAGCATCTTTTCTGCTCTGAGTTCGTTTCTTCTATGTATTAAATAGACCTTTGAAGCAAATTTAGTTAGGAACATCGCTTCTTCAACAGCGGCATTTCCTCCACCAACTACAGCTACTTCTTTTTCTTTAAAGAAAAAACCGTCACAAGTAGCACATGCTGAAACTCCAAATCCTCTGAACTCTTGCTCAGATTTTAAATTTAACCATCTTGCTTGTGCTCCTGTTGAAATTATAAAACTATCTGCAGTGTAAACCTGACCACTATCACCTGTTGCTGTAAAAGGTTTTTTTGTTAAGTCAACTTTACTTATATGATCCTGTATCATTTCTGTACCCACAGCTTCGGCTTGGCCTTTCATTTCATCCATTAGCCATGGCCCCTGAATCACTTTTGAGTATCCAGGATAATTTTCAACATCTGTAGTGGTAGTTAATTGTCCTCCGGGTTGTGAACCATGAACAAGTATTGGTTTAAGCATAGCTCTAGCCGCATAAATAGCTGCCGTATAGCCAGCAGGACCAGATCCAAGAATTAACACTTTTGTATGTTTTGTTGATTTATTATTCATTATCTAGAGGTATATAGTAACTAATGTTAGAATTAAAAGCACTTCTTTTAACGCAAGGTATGCACGGTATGGTTAGTCAAGTAGAGGGATTAGCTAAAGCTTTAGGCCTAAGTTTTAAACACCAAAAAATTGAATTAAAATCT
>CACATS010000021.1 GCA_902535505.1 uncultured Pelagibacteraceae bacterium
GTAAAGTTAATCCATTTTTTTATATGATTGATGGTTTTAGATATAGTTTTATTGGCACTTCAGACGGTTCAATCTCTGTTGGTTTAGTATATTTAACTGCCCTAAGCTTTGTTAGCTGGCTTGTTTGTTATTTATTGTATAAAAAAGGTTATAAAATAAAATCATGAGTAAAATTTTAAATACTTATAACAGAAAGAAAATCTCTTTTTCTAAAGGAAAAGGAAGTTTCTTATATACAACGAATGGCAAGAAATATTTAGATTTTGTCCAAGGAATTGCTGTTAACTGCCTTGGTCATGCTAATGACCATTTAATTAAATCAATAAGCAAACAGTCTAAAAAATTATGGCACGTTTCAAACGTTTTCACTATTCCTGAGCAAGAGAGATTGGCAAAAAGATTAGCCCAAAAAACATTTGCTGATTATGTAACTTTTCAAAATTCTGGTGCTGAAGCAACAGAAGCAGCTATAAAATTTGCTAGAAGATATTTTTATTCAAAAGGTCAACCAAGAAAAAATAGAGTTCTTTGTATTAATAATAGTTTCCATGGGAGAACTATCGCAGCTATTTTTGCCAGTAACAGCAAAAAAGCTATTGAAGGTTTTAAACCTAAAGTAGACGGTTTTGATCATTTTAACTTTGGTGATCACAAAGGTTTAGAAAAAGCTATAACTAGTAGAACAGCTGCTATTATGGTTGAAACAATCATGGGAGAAGGGGGTATTAAAGTTATTCCAGATTTTTGCCTTAAAGGCTTAAGAAAACTATGTAATAAGAAAAAAATTTTATTAATTCTTGATGAAGTGCAATGCGGAATTGGAAGAAGTGGTAAATTTTTTGCTTTTGAATATGCAAAAATCAAACCTGATATCGTTCCAATAGCAAAAGGTATTGGTGGTGGCTTTCCAATAGGTGCAGTTTTAGTAAACAAAAAAGTGGCTTCAGGCATGAAACCAGGAACTCATGGATCAACATTTGGAGGAAACCCTCTAGCAATGAGTGCTGGAAATGCTGTCATGGATATCATGTTTAAAAAAGGTTTCTTAAACAATGTAAGCAAAAATGGAAAATATTTTATTAGTCAACTTGATAAAATTAAAAATAAGTATCCTAAGATTATTAAAGAAGTTAGAGGGAAAGGACTTCTCATTGGACTCTGTCTTAATGTAAATCAGGTAAAATTTATTCAAAAGCTTTTAGATAATAATTTATTGACAGTAAGAGCTGCTGAAAATGTTGTCAGACTTTTGCCTCCTTTGAATGTAACAAAGAGCGAGATAAACTTAGGTTTAAAAATAATTGAGAAAGTTTGCAAAAATTTTAAATGAAAAACTTTATAAATATCTCTGACTGTTCTTCAGTTGAGCTTAGAGCAATAATTGAAGAAGCAAAAAAGAGAAAACAAAATAGATCTGGATTAAATAAATCTGCGCCTGATGAAGATAAGCTCTTTGAAGGTAAGTCGATGGCTATGATTTTTGAAAAACCCTCAACAAGAACAAGAATGTCATTTGACATTGCTGTTAAACAACTAGGTGGATCATCAATTATTTTAAATCCAGATGGCATACATTACGGTAAGGGAGAGGAAACTTTAAAAGATACGGCAAAAGTTTTATCAGAGTATGTCGATATTGTTATGTTAAGAACTTCATCCCACAAAAATTTAGAGGAGTTCGGAAAGCATTTAGATGTCCCTATTATTAATGGCCTTTCAGATTTGAGCCATCCATGTCAAATTATGTCTGATATTCTTACTTATGAGGAAAGCAATGGTTCTATTGAAGGTAAAACTATTTCTTGGATTGGAGATGGTAATAATAATATGTCAAATTCTTTGATAGAAGCTGCTGGGAAATTTAATTTTAAACTTAATATTGGTTGTCCAAAAAAATATTCTCCAAATAAGAGTATATTGAAGTTAGCGAAAAAGGAGAAAGTAAAATTAACAATTACTTCAAAACCTTTAGAAGCGGCTACAGGCGCTGATTGTGTAATGACTGACAAATGGGTTTCAATGAATGATAAAGTAAATAAAGTTTCTAAAAAGAAAACTTTAAAACCTTACCAGGTTAATAGGAAATTAATGAGCAAAGCTAATTCAGATGCGATTTTTATGCATTGTCTTCCAGTAGGAAGAGGAGAAGAAGTTACAAATGAAGTAATAGATGGAAAGCAATCAGTAGTTTGGAGACAAGCGTTAAATAGAGTTCACGCTCAAAAAAGTATTATCAAATGGTGTCTTGATTAAGGTAGAGGTTTTGGATTATCACCTTTTGAATTCATATATAAAATAACTGAGGCTCTATCCTTTTCTTTTCTAAGTCCTGCAAAAGCCATTTTAGTCCCTTTAATATATGCTTGTGGCTTAATTAAGTAACTATTCATTTCTTCAAAAGACCATTCTTTAGCATAAGCAACCATTGCTTTAGAATATTTATAATCACTTACTGATCCAGCTGTTCTTCCTATTACACTCCACAAATTAGGACCTATCATATTTTTTCCATCTGCTGCAATCATATGGCAAGCGCTACATTTTTTAAAAACTTTTTCTCCATGAGCTAAATCTCCCATAGCTAGTAGTGCTTTTATGTCAACAACCTCAGGTGTCTTTGTATCTGTTTCTGCTGCTAAATTCGCTGTGGCGACCTCCAAACCTTCAACTTTATAAGCTGACTGCTCTGGTTTTTTTACATGAAATAAAATGTCGGTAAATTTTCCAATACCAATAACAATTAAAGCAGTTAGAAGCACTGCAGCTATTATTTTATTTATTTCAAAACTATCCATAATTTTGGTAAATATTATTTAGACGTATAACATGAGTTTTTAAAAAAAAACTTAAAATTACCAAATTTTTTTGCGTCTCTAAGACGCATAATTATGAATAAAACTGCAATAATAATACCATCAAGATTAGACGCTCAGAGATTACCAAATAAACCTCTTAAACTTATAAACAATAAAGAGATGATTCTCCATGTTTACGAAGCAGCAATGAAGTCTAATTCAGGTGAAGTCTTTGTAGCATCACCTGATGAAAAAATTGTAGATCTAGTTCAAAAATTTGGTGGGAAAGGTATATTGACAAAAGATAATCATGAAACAGGAACAGATCGAGTTTTTGAAGTTTTTAAGGAAACTTTAAATAGTGAAGCTGAAATAATTATTAATCTACAAGGAGATATGCCTAATATTGACCCTCAAGATATAAAAGGTTTAATTAAATATATGACTTTAGGAAAATGTGAGATAGGGACATTAGCGAGTGAAATTAATTCAGAAACTGAACTCAAAGATCATAATGTTGTTAAAGTAGTAGTAGAGAAAAAAATGAGTTCAGGAATGTTTACAAAAGCTTTAGATTTCGTGAGAAGTCAAACCAATCAACAATATCAAGTTTATCATCATGTTGGGATATATGCCTTTACTAATAAAGCTTTATTAAGGTATGTAAGCTTGAAAAGATCAAAACTTGAGCTAGAGAGAAGATTAGAGCAGCTTAGAGCTATAGAAAATAAGATGTCTATACACGTTGGCTATATCAATTCTTCACCTTTGAGTGTAGATACAGAAAAAGATTTAATTAAAATAAAAAAACTTATGGGAAAAAATAATGAGCAAAACAAAAATAGCTATACAAGGTGAACTTGGAGCCTACTCACATATTGCAGCTGAGAGTCTTTATAAAGAGACTGAAATAAAAACGTGCGCAACATTCGAGGAGACGTTCAAGCATGCATATAACGATCAGAACTTTAAAATAGTAATACCGATAGAAAATTCATTAGCAGGAAGAGTTGCTGATATTCATTATTTACTACCTAAATATAAATTACAAATTCATGGTGAGCACTTCCAAGCTGTTGAACATAATTTGTTGTGTAAACGAGAGGCTAGTATTGATGATATCAAATTCGTAAGAAGTCACGCGCAAGCTATTGGTCAATGCCAAAATATGATTAATAAAAGAAAATTTAAACCAATAATTTCTGCTGACACAGCAGGATCTGCAAAAGATTTAGCCGAGGGAGAAGATAAATCGATTGCAGCGATAGCTTCAGAGCTTTCAGCAAAAATTTATAATTTAAAGATTTTAGAAAAAAACATCGAGGACGAAAAAGGTAACGTTACTCGTTTTTTAATAATGGGAAAAAATATTGAGCAACCTGAACTTTCAAAAAACAAAAAGTTTATAACTAGTTGTATTTTTAGAGTAAAAAGTGAGCCATCAGCACTTTATAAGTGTTTAGGTGGATTTGCCACAAATCAAGTAAACTTAACAAAACTCGAGAGTTTCTCTGTAAAAAATACTTTCGATCAGGCAAACTTTTATTTAGATCTCGAAGGCCATATTGAACAACCTGGGGTAAAAAAAGCTCTTGAGGAACTAGGTTTTCATACTGAAACTTTAGATATTCTGGGTGTTTACGAGGCTTCCCCATTTAGGCAAAAATAGTCCACAAAATTCAAATCTAGTCTTGTAGTATTTAATTTTATCTTGATATACTCCTATTGAGGTTGGCATCAGGTGGATGTTTCATAAACCCGGTCAGGTCTGAAAAGAAGCAGCCGTAGTGAAAATTATTCAGGTTGTTGCCTGCCTCTTTAAAATGAAAAATAAAATTTTAGCACTCAAATATAGACCTCAAGAATTTAAAGATTTAATTGGCCAAGAGGTAATGTCTGAAACTATTACTAATGCTATTAAACTTGACAAAACTCCTAATGCATATTTGTTGACTGGAATACGAGGTGTAGGGAAAACTACTACAGCAAGATTAATAGCCAAAGCATTAAACTGTACAAAAAATTTTTCTGAGGGAGAGAAGTGTAAATCAGATGAAAACTGCCATTGCAAAGAGATCGTAGACTCAAATCATATGGATGTTTTAGAAATGGATGCAGCGTCTAAAACTGGAATTGATGATATAAGAGAATTAATTGAGAATTCAAAATATAGCCCTACGAGCGCAAAATATAAGATATTTATTATTGATGAAGTACATATGCTATCAAAACAAGCTTTTAACGGCTTATTGAAAACTTTAGAGGAACCACCACCCAGTTTAAAATTTATATTAGCCACGACGGAGGTTAGAAAAATT
This sequence comes from uncultured Pelagibacteraceae bacterium, assembly GCA_902535505.1. Lineage (GTDB taxonomy): Bacteria > Pseudomonadota > Alphaproteobacteria > Pelagibacterales > Pelagibacteraceae > Pelagilacustribacter. The sequence continues at coordinate 5,114 of CACATS010000021.1, forward strand.
CCTGTTACAATACTATCTCGATGTCAAAGATTTGACCTAAAAAGAGTGAGCATTAATAAAATTTGTGACCATTTGAAAAATATATCTAAAAATGAGAAAGGAAATATATCAGAGGAAGCAATCCAACTGATCGCAAGAACTTCTGAGGGATCAGTGAGGGATGCTATCTCTTTGCTTGATCGTGCCTTAATTTCTCAGTCTATAAATCCAAATAAAACAATAAACGAGTATGATGTTAGAAAAATGTTAGGTCTTGCCGACAAGAGCAAAATAATTAGTTTATTTAAGGAAATTTTAAGTGGAAATGAGAAAGAAGCTATTAGATCTTTGAATCAACTTATAGATGATGGCTTAGATGCAAAAAATTTTCTAAATGATATTTTAGAAGTTCTCTACCTTTTTTCAAGAAGAATAAATTTAGGCCCAATTGAAAAAGATTTATCAATTTCAGAAACAGAAGTTGAAATGGTTGACAAATATTCTAAAAATATAGATATACAAGACATATCATTATTTTGGCAACTCACAATAAAAACAATTGACGATCTAAGAATTGTAAGTAATGAAAATTTAACTTTAGAGATGTACATTATACAACTAGTTCATTTGAAAGGTCTTGGTATGGAAAAAAAAGATACTAAGAGAAATGAACAGGATATTTTAAGTCGAGAAAACTATTCAAACGAAAAGATTGAAGAAAAAAACGTAGAAATGAAATTATCTAATGGAACAAAAAGTCAGTTAAAAAGTACGAATCAAATTAAGACTAGCCCAATCAAAAAAATTAACGAAAAAAAAGAAAAGTCAAAAATTGAAATAACAAGCTTTCAGGATTTGATTGAACAATCGAACAAAGAAAAGGAAATAGAACTCAAATATGATTTAGAGAGAAATGTTAAGTTAGTAAGTTTTAATAAAGGCAAAATTGACATAAGCTTCAATGAAAAGTTAAACAAAAATTTCATTAAGAATTTAACTGAAAAATTACTTCAATGGACTGGTGAAAGATGGATAATTTCTTTGAGTAAAAACGCAGAGGCAAAAAGTATTTATGAAAAGAATTTAGAAAATCAAAATAAAACAATTGAGGAATTTAAAAAAAGTAAAATCGCAAAAGATTTAGAGACAGCTTTTCCAGATGCTAAACTTACAGAAATTAAAGAGGGGGAGTAAATGAATAATTTTTCAGACATGCTATCTAAAGCTAAAGCAATGCAAGAAAAAATGAAGGAGGCTCAAGATCAAATTAAAAAAATAGAAGTTCACGGAATGTCTGGGGGTAATTTAGTTAAAGTTACTTTGACTGGGGACTATGAAATTAAATCTATTGAAATTACAGATGCTGCAAAAAAAGAAAGTCAGGAAATAATAAATGATCTAATCATTGCAGCATTTAATAACGCAAAAGAAAACTTAAAAAAAAAATCAGCAGAAGAATTATCTAAAGTCACGGGTGGCTTAAATCTGCCATTGGATTTTAAATTACCGTTTTAATGGATAACGATATTCCTGAAATCAAAGAATTAATAAAGCAATTCTCAAAACTCCCTGGTTTAGGCCCTAAATCTGCAAAAAGAATAATTTTAAAATTAATTAATAACAAAGAAAACATGATCAAGCCTTTAGCTAAATCACTGGCACAAGTATACAAAAAAGTTGTTCGCTGTGAAGACTGTGGAAATTTGAAACTAATTGATAAGATTTGTATATGTTCATCAGATAATTCGTATGATAAAATATGTGTAGTTGAAAATTTAGCAGACATGTGGGTAATAGAGTCAGCTAATATATTTAAAGGTCACTATCATATTTTAGGTGGAACAATGAGTTCCAACGAAAACTATGAACAAAAAAATTTACTTATCAAATCTTTAATAAAGCGAGTTAAAAAAAATAATCTTAAAGAGGTAATTATAGCTACTAGCGCTACTGTTGAAGGTCAAACCACTGCACACTACATTGAAGATACAATTAAAAGTGACAAAATTAAAATAACTAAGTTAGCTCAAGGTCTCCCAGTAGGAGGTGAGATTGAACAGCTCGATGATGGTACTTTATTTTCAGCATTTAAAAACAGAGTGCCTGTAACTGATTAATTTGATTTTTTTGCTTCTAATCTTTTCTGGTGTAATAAAGGCTCAGTATATCCAGATGGCTGAACTCTACCTTTAAAAACTAAATCGCAGGCAGCTGAAAATGCTATTGATTTTTCAAAATCATCCGACATTTTTTTGTAATTAGGGTCATCTTTGTTTTGTTCATCTACTATTTTTGCCATCTTTTTCATAATACTCTTTACTTGTTCTTCTTTACAAATTCCATGAAACAGCCAATTAGCAATATGTTGAGAAGATATCCTTAATGTAGCTCTATCTTCCATAAGACCTACATTGTTTACATCTAGAACTTTTGAACATCCAACACCTTGATCAACCCATCTAACAACATATCCTAAAATACCTTGAGCATTATTTTCTAATTCATGATTAATATTTTCTAGAGACCAGTTAGGTCTATCAGCTATTGGTATTTCTAAAATATCTTTCACTTGTGCTTTAGCCCGCGATTTAATTTTTTTTTGTTCCTCAAATACATTTATTTCATGATAATGAAGTGAATGAAGAGTAGCTGCAGTTGGAGATGGTACCCAAGCACAGTTTGCACCTGACTTTGGATGACCAATTTTTTGTTTCATCATATTTCCCATTTGATCTGGCATAGCCCACATGCCTTTGCCGATTTGAGCCTTACCGGAAAAACCACACTCAAGTCCAACATCGACATTCCAATTTTCATATGCATTTAACCATTTTGATTTTTTCATGTCTCCTTTAAATATCATTGGTCCAGCCTCAAAAGAGGTATGCATCTCATCTCCAGTTCTATCTAAAAACCCTGTGTTTATAAAAACAATTCTATTTTTTACTTGCCTAATACACTCCTTTAAGTTCACTGTTGTTCTTCTCTCTTCATCCATTATACCAACTTTTATAGAATATTTTTTCATACCTAGGACTTCCTCTATTTTTTCAAATAACTTATCTGTGAAAGCCACTTCTTTTGGACCATGCATTTTTGGTTTAACTATGTAAGTGGATCCAGTCCTTGAATTTTTTTTATTTTTGAAATCATGCAAAGCACATAAATTAGAGACAAATCCATCTAAAATGCCTTCAGGAATTTCAGATCCATCTTTTAATATAACTGAAGGGTTCGTCATCAAATGTCCGACATTTCTATTTAAAAGCAAAGCGCGGCCATGTAAAATAATTTTCTTACCTTCTTTAGAAATATAAGTTTTGTCTGGATTTAATTTTCTTATAAATTTTTTTCCATCTTTTTCAAAATTTGCTACTAAGTCACCTTTCATAAGACCTAACCAATTTCTGTAACATTTTACTTTATCTTCAGAATCAACCGCGGCAACTGAGTCCTCATTATCTATAATTGTAGATAAAGCTGACTCAACAACTACATCAGAAATAGATGCTTGATCATTTTTACCAACAACACTGTTTGGATCAATTATGATATCAATGTGTAAATTATTATTTTTTAACAAGATTGACTTTGGATTATTTTTATCCCCGTTAAAGCCTATAAATTGACCATTGTTTTTTAGATAATCTTGATCTGAACCTTTCTTAACAACTAATTTTCCATTCACAATTTCAATTTTTGTAATTTCTTTCCAATCAAATTTGGAAAGTGGGAAATTTTTATTAAAGAAAATTCTAACATAATCAACAACCTTTGAAGCTCTTAATTTGTTATATTCCTTAAATTTGTCACCTGGTATCACATCAGTACCATATAGAGCGTCGTAAAGACTACCCCATCTTGCATTTGCAGCATTAAGAGCGTACCTAGCGTTATCAACTGGAACAACAAGTTGCGGTCCGGCTATAGATGATATTTCTTCATCCACATTTGAAGTTTCAATGTTAAAGTTATTTTTTTCTTCAATTAAATAATCAATTGATTTCAAAAAACTTAAATATTCGTTTTTATCAAATTCGGAACCTTTCTTTGATTTATGCCAATTGTCAATTTTTTTTTGGATTGATTCTCTATTTTTAATTAAATCCTTATTTACGGGAGTCAGCTCGTGAACGATTTTCGAAAAATTTGACCAAAACTTATCTGAGTCCACATTAGTACCTGGAATTACTTCATTATTAATGAATTCAAACAATGTTGAGCTTATTTTTAACTCATTTTTTTCTATCATTTTCATATCGAGCCGACCTTTACATTATTCTATAATATAATAATACTGTACTAATTGTACCATTATTTATGAAAAATTATTTAGATTTTGAAAAAGAAATTAAAGCACTAGAACAAGAAGTTGATGGTTTAAAAAGCCCTTTTGGTTCTGAGGGGATATCCGAAGTTGATACTGATAAGATTAAAAATACTCAAAAAGAAATCAATCAAAAATTAGAAGAAATTTATTCTAACTTAAACAGCTGGCAAAGAACTCAAGTAGCTAGACATGAAGATCGTCCGAAAGCTAATTTTTATATCAAAAAAATATTTTCTCAGTTTACTTTGCTATCAGGTGATAGATATTTTGGAGATGATAAATCTGTCATTGCTGGATTTGGATTAATAGACAACAAATCAGTTTTAGTTATCGGGCAAGAAAAAGGTGAAGACTTAAATAGCAGGATTGAAAGAAATTTTGGTATGATGAGACCAGAGGGATATAGGAAATGTATCAGATTAATGAAGTTAGCTGATAGATTTCAAATACCAGTTATAAGTTTCATTGATACACCTGGAGCTTATCCAGGCATTGGAGCTGAACAGAGAGGACAAGCTTCAGCTATAGCTAATTCGATAGAGTGCTGCATGTCACTAACAGTTCCAAATATTTCTATAATTATTGGTGAAGGTGGCTCAGGGGGAGCAATAGCACTTGCATCTTCAAACAAAGTAATAATGTTAGAGAATTCAATTTATTCAGTTATTTCACCGGAAGGATGCGCTTCCATACTTTGGCGAGACCCTAGTAAATCTTTACAGGCAGCTGAAGCAATGAAGTTAACAGCTAATGATTTATTAAAATTAAAAATTATAGATGAAGTAATTCCAGAGCCACTTGGTGGAGCGCATAGAGATCCTGATAGTATTGCTGCCGATATAAAGTATTCTATCATAAAAAATTTAAAAAATTTTGAAAGCCTGAGCAAAGAAGAGATATATGATCATAGAAAATCAAAGTTTCTTCAGATCGGAAGAGATCAAGGATTTAATAAATCTTCAACTTTAAATAAAGGCAACTTAACTTATAAAGATTCTCCTGTAAGAAAATTAAGCACGCACATACAAAAAAATAAATTAGTCTATGGAGGCTTAGGATTGGTAGCTTTAGCCGCATTAATAGCCCTTATAACTTAATATTGTTGCAAAAAAACAATTGCGTAAAATAATATATTTCTGCTATTGACTTTTACAAAGCAAATCTATTAAAGGTGTTCAATACTAGCTTTTAGTTAGTTAAAGTTAATAATAATAAGGAAAAAAGTAAATATGAGTACACTAAAAGGTAAAGTGAAGTGGTTCAATGGTACTAAAGGATATGGTTTCATTGAAAGAGAAGACAAAGAGAAAGACGTGTTCGTCCATTCTTCTGCGGTAAGAGAAGCTGGTTTAAAATATTTAAACGAGGGTGATGAGTTAACGTTTGAAGTGGAGAGCACAGAAAAAGGTCCTTCAGCAGTAAAACTGCAGAAAACATCTTAATCTAAATTTCCAAAATCACTGATTATCGGGACATTAAATTAGTCTTTACTATTTTCTTTGTCCCGCTAATTTCATCTTGAAAAAGTCACAATTGTTTTCTAAATATAGAATTATGATTATAAAAATGAGAAACATTTCAACATTAAGATCACATTCGCACAGAATGCACGCTAGGCTATTGCTTAGCTTATAATCAAAAATATATAAATTTAATTAAAATTAAGATAAAAATAATAGGGATGCAGCAGTAGCTCAGTTGGTTAGAGCACTAGTTTGTGGAACTA
>CACATS010000022.1 GCA_902535505.1 uncultured Pelagibacteraceae bacterium
AGATAAAGAAATAAATTTCAAAATTGAGAATTTTCCAAAATTTAAAAATAAAATTAGATTTCTAAAAGCTAATTACAAAGATAAAATTAATTTTCAAAATCATAAAGGTGGGGAGTCAATAGTTGAACAGCACCAGAGAAATTTTTTGATTGAAGGGCTTAAAGATGCAAAATCGGATGACTTGATTATTTTGTCTGACTCAGATGAAATACCTGATCTTGAAAAACTTAAATATATAAAAAAAGGAAAAAAATTTATTGCCTTTTCACAAAAGATGTATACATACAAACTTAACCTTCAAAATCTAGATGAGAGCAACTGGATCGGATCAAGAATAACAAAAAAAAAGTACCTCACCTCGATGCAAGATTTAAGAAATTTAAAATTTAAAAAATATCCGTTTTGGAGAATTGATAAAAGACATTTACAAATATTAGATGGTGGATGGCATTTCTCATACTTACAAACACCTGAAAAAATTTTAAATAAAATTAAATCATTCTCACATGGAGAGTTTAATAATGAAACGATTAATGTAGAGGAAATAGAAAAAAAAATTTATAAAAATGTGGATTTATTTGACAGAGGATTTAAATTAAAGAAAGTTGAAATAGATAACAGTTACCCTAACTTTATTATTAATAATAAAGCAAAATTTTCAAAATGGATAATTTGATATATTGTGCGCCGGATAGGAGTCGAACCCATAACCTCCGGAGCCGAAATCCGGCGCTCTATCCAGTTGAAGCTACCGGCGCATAATTTGTAATTTAGATTAATTTATGAATAAAACAATAAAATTATTGGTTGCAAAAAAAGATCATAACAAGCGGGTCGATCTCATTTTATCGAAAAAGATTAATTTCATTACTCGTACTTATATAAAAAAGTTAATTGAAAATTCTCAGTTAAAAATCAATAAAAAAACTGTTAAGACCCCAGCTACCAAGATAAAAACTAATGATGAAATTATAATAAATGTAATTGAAAAAAAAGAGAGTAAAATCCTTCCAAATAAAATTGATTTAAAGATAATATTTGAGGATGATGATTTAATAGTTATAAATAAGCCTAAAGGTTTAGTTGTTCATCCTGGTGCAGGAAATTTTGAAAACACTTTAGTGAATGCGCTAATGTTCAAATATAAAGATAATTTATCGAATATAAATGGAAAAATTCGTCCAGGAATAGTTCATAGAATTGACAAAGATACAAGTGGATTATTGGTGGTTGCAAAAAATAATCTTTCACATTCAAATTTGAGTAAACAATTTAATGATCACTCTATAAAAAGAACTTATCAATGTTTAATTTGGGGAGTTGTGAGGCCCTTAAGTGGTAAAATTCAAACTTTAATTTGTAGAAATTCAAAAAATAGACAGCTTATGACTGTAAGTGAGATTAAAGGTAAGACTGCAATTACAAATTATAAAACTTTAAAAGTATTTAATACTAAAGAAATTCCAAAAATAAGCTTAATGCAATGTCAATTGGAAACTGGAAGAACTCATCAGATAAGAGTTCACTTAAAATATAAAGGTGGAGCTATATTAGGTGATCAAAAATACGGTAAAAAGAATATAAAATTCAAAAAAATCAATAAAGATTTTTACAACATCTTATCCGCTATTAACGGTCAAGTTTTACATGCTAGAACTTTAGAATTTTCACATCCAATAAAAAAAAAATGGATGAGTTTCAAGTCCCCTCTTCCTAATGACTTTAAAAAAATATTAAATTTCTTAAGCAAAATTAATAGTTGAAAAAATGATATTTATATATAAATCTTTAAAATGAGCGATAAAAATCAAATATCAAATTTTCCAGTTCCTACTTCAGGTGGATTGTCAGTCTACCTTGCTCAAATTAAAAAATTTCCTATGTTGGATGCTGAAGAGGAGTATATGCTTGCTAAAAATTGGAAAGAAAATGGTAATTTACAATCTGCTCACAAACTTGTTACTAGTCATCTAAGATTAGTAGCTAAAATTGCTATGGGTTACCGAGGTTACGGGTTGCCAGTTAATGAGCTGATTTCTGAGGGTAATATTGGTTTAATGCAGGCAGTGAAAAAATTTGATCCTGATAAAGGTTTTAGATTAGCAACTTATGCAATGTGGTGGATTAAAGCTGCTATTCAAGAATATGTTTTAAGATCCTGGAGTTTAGTAAAAATGGGTACCACATCCGCTCAAAAAAAACTTTTTTTTAATTTAAAAAAAATAAAAAATCAAATTGCTCCTGGTCAGGAAGGTGACTTACGCGATGAACAAGTTAAAGAAATTTCGAAAAGACTAGATGTTGACTCAGATGAAGTTGTTAATATGAATAGAAGAATGATGGGACAAGAAAAATCCCTTAATGATCCAATCAAAGTTGGTGAAACAGAGGAGTGGCAAGATTGGCTTGCAGATGAAGGTTTAGATCAAGAATTATTAGTCTCCCAACAACAGGAGCATAATGATAAAAAAGAACTTCTTAATAGTGCAATGAAAATATTAAATGATAGAGAAAAAGAGATTATTATTGCTAGAAGGTTAACTGAAGACCCATCAACTCTTGAAGATTTAAGTAAAAAATATAAAATTAGTAGAGAGAGAATTAGGCAAATAGAAACTAAAGCTTTTGAAAAACTACAAAAATCAATGATCAATGCTAGCAAATCAAAAAATCTTTTAACATCTGATTAAATTTTAAAAGGATCTTCTAGCAAAATTGTGTCGTCTCTTTCGGGGCTAGTTGAAATACTTGAAATTTTTGCTCCGATGAAATCTTCTAAAGCATAAATATATTTTTTTGCATTTTCTGGCAGATCCTTAATATGTCTAATGCCTTGTGTCTTGGCTTTCCATCCTGGAAAAGTTTTATAAATAGGTTTTATATTAAATTGATCTTCGGATGCAGAGGGTAAGTAATCTATTTTCTTTCCATGAAGTTCATATTGAACACAAATTTTGATCTCCTCCAAATCATCTAATACATCTAATTTTGTCAAAGCTATTCCGTTAATTCCTGAAATTTTAATTGTCTGCCTTACTAAAACTCCATCAAACCAGCCACACCTTCTTTTTCTTGCTGTGACTGTTCCAAATTCTTTACCTTTTTTTCCTAAACTTTCTCCAATTTTATTTTTTAACTCAGTAGGAAAAGGCCCACTTCCAACACGAGTTGTATAAGCCTTTGTAATTCCTAATATATAATTTAATTTATCTGGACCTAATCCGGTCCCTGTTGAGGCCATTGATGGAACTGTATTTGATGACGTCACATAAGGATAAGTGCCATGATCTACATCGAGTAAAATTCCTTGCGCACCCTCAAAAAGAATTTTTTTTCTATTTTTAATGAATTTGTCAAGTTCTATCCAAACAGGTTTTGCATATTTTAGTATCGTTGGAGCAATTTTTAAAAGCTTTTTTTTAAGTTCGTCCTTTTTATAAATTTTTTTATTTAGTCCTTTTCTAATAGCATTATGATGAGCAAGAACATTTTTTAGTCTACTGTCAAGATTACTTTCAGATCTTAAGTCCATAACTCGAATAGATCTTCTTCCCACTTTGTCCTCATAACATGGGCCAATTCCACGTCTTGTGGTTCCAATTTTACCTTTACCTGCACTATCTTCCCTAATTTCATCCATTTCTTGATGAAAAGGGAGAATTAAAGATGCTGATTCTGAAATCATAAAATTTTCTTCAGTCACATTTATTCCTTTTTTTTTAATCTCTTTAATCTCATCTAATAATGCCCATGGATCAATCACGACTCCATTACCTAAAATTGATATTTTTTTTGTTCTCACGATGCCAGAAGGCAAAAGTCTTAATTTAAAGATTTTTTTATCAATAACTAATGTATGTCCCGCGTTATGTCCTCCTTGAAAACGAACTACAACATCTGCTTCACTTGATAGCCAATCAACTATCTTTCCTTTTCCTTCGTCTCCCCACTGAGAACCAACTACAATTACATTTTTCATTATTTAAATTTTTTATTTAGTTCTATTGAGTTTATATGATTTATAGGACCGTGTCCTTTTCCATACCCAGGACTTGATCCTATGGCGTGATTAACATATTTAATGCCTAACTCACAGGATTTTATTAAAGGTTTTCCACAAGACAAAAATGTTGTAATAGCACTTGATAATGTACATCCAGTTCCATGAGTATTTCGTGTAATAATTTTTTTGTTTTTGAAAATTTTTATATCTTTTTTATTTAAAAGAACATCTTTTAAATATTTTGATTTTTGATGCCCGCCTTTTAAAAGTACATTTTTTGCTCCCATCTCTAAAAGTCGTTTTGCTGAATGAATCATATCTTCAACATTTTGTATCTTAATTTTTGTTAATTCTTCAGCCTCAGGTATATTTGGCGTAATTAAATATGTTTTTTGAATTAATTTATCTTTTAAAGTTTGCATTGCTTTTTTACTTATTAATTTGGCCCCTCCTTTTGCAATCATTACTGGGTCTAAAATAATTTTTTTTGTTTTAATTTTTTTTATAGCTTTGATCACTGAAAATATAACTTTAGATGAGTGAAGCATTCCAATTTTAATTGCATCTGGAGCAATGTCTTTACTCGAAAAAAGAATTTGTTTTTCAATCTCCTTATGATGAATAGGAAGAACTGATTTTACACCAGTGGTATTTTGTGAAGTGATGGCAGTTATCGCAGTCATCGCATACCCTCCTAGAGATGTGACTGTTTTAATATCAGCTTGTATTCCTGCTCCACCAGAAGAGTCTGATCCTGCAATGATTAAAATTTTAGATTTAAATTTCAATTTAATATTGATTTTTTAATTATTTTTATACATTTAGAAATTAAATTCTTGTTGTTAGACTCTGCCATAATTCTAATTTTTGGCTCTGTGCCAGATTTTCTAACTAATATTCTGCCGTTTTTTTCCATTACCTTATTAGCTAATCTTATAGATGTTCTACACTTATAACTATTCAAAATATTTTTATTTTTAACATCTACATTTTCTAATATTTGTGGCAATGGTTTAAAAACATTTAATAGCTTGCTTGCCTTGATGCCTTTTCTAAGAGAAAATAATACTTCTAATGCAACCAATAATCCATCTCCTGTAGTGGCAAATTTTCCCAAAATTATATGTCCCGATTGCTCTCCGCCTAAATTAAAATTTAATTTTTTCATTTTTTCTTTAACATACCTATCTCCGACTTTTGCCCTAAAAAATTTTATATTTTCTTTTTTTAAGAATTGCTCTAAGCCATAATTTGACATTAATGTTCCAATTACCCCACCTCTTAAGATTTTTTTTGACTTCCATCTTCTAGCAAGCATCGCAATAATTTGATCTCCATTAATTATCTTTCCTTTTTCGTCACACATTATAATTCTATCGGCATCACCATCAAAAGAGATACCAACGTCTGCTTTATATTTTTTTACAAAAAATTTAATTTTAGATGGATGAGTTGAACCACATTTGTGATTTATATTCAAACCATTAGGTTTTACTCCAATAGTTATGACTTTTGCACCTAATTCACTAAGTAATTTCGGTGCAGCTTTATAACAAGCTCCATTAGCGCAATCCAGGACAATTTTAGTGCCTTTTAAATTAAAATTGTTTGGAAAATTGCTTTTTAATATTTTAATATATTTATCATTTCCATCCTCTAACCGTTTTACCCTTCCAAGAAGTTTTGGGTTTGTAAGTTGTTTTGTATTTTTAGCATCAATTAGTTTTTCAATTTTCTTCTCTATTTTATCTGATAATTTCATTCCATCTGGCCCAAATAATTTTAAACCGTTATCATGATAAGGATTATGTGAGGCTGTAATCATAATTCCCATATTAGCTTTCATAGATTTTGTTAACATTGCTAGACCATTAGTTGGTAAAGGACCAAGTGTAAAAACGTGCATGCCTCCAGAAACTAGACCTGATACAAGTGCTGGCTCTAAAGTATATCCTGAAAGTCTGGTGTCTTTAGCTATGACTGCAATTTGTTTATTTTTTTTTTGATTCTTAAAATAAGTTCCAGATGCTAATCCAAATTTGAAAAATTTCTCACCAGTAATATTTCCTTGATTTATTGTTCCTCTAATTCCGTCTGTGCCAAAATATTTATTTCTCATTTATCAAATAGTATTCTATTAAAAACTAATATACCTTGTTTTATTTCTAAAACATTATGAACTCTAAAAATTTGAACTCCTTGAGATAACAAATGTAAAATTGATGCCATAGTTCCTCCTATTCTCTCTTTGCTATCATAATTGTCTACTATTTGATTAATAAATCTTTTTCTTGACGTTCCAATCATTATTGGTAGCCCTAGACTATGAAACAAAGATATCTTAGAAATTAAAGTCAAATTATGTTTCAAAGTTTTACCAAACCCTATACCAGGGTCTAAGATTATATTTCTGTCTGAAAATTTATTTTTTATATTTTCCTCAAAAAAATCATAAATATCTAATAATACATTTTCGTAATTAGGTTTTATTTGCATTGTATTTGGTGTCCCTTTCATATGATGAAGAACTTTAGGAACATTATTTTTCTTAATGAAGTTTAAAGAGTTTCGATCATAATTGAAGCCTGACACGTCATTTAATAAATTGACTCCATAATTTAAACCGTATTTCATTATTTCTGATTTTCTAGTATCTAATGACAGACAAATTTTTTTATACTTTTTTTTAAAACTTTTTAAAACTTTTTTTATTCTTTTAAGTTCATTATTTAAACTTATGTCTTTTGAACCAGGTCTGGTGGACTCTCCACCTATATCAATTATCATTGCACCACCTTTTATCATCTGAGCAATATGTTTAAAAGATTTAACCTTATTATTAAATTTTCCTCCATCAGAAAAACTGTCTGGAGTTAAATTTAAAATTCCCATTATCGTAGGTTCAGAAAAATTAATATACTTTACAAAATTTCTACGCTTCGATGTAATGTTTTTGATGTCTAATTTAATTTTTTTTTTTTCATTTTTATTAAGAGATCTAATATCTTTAATATTAATAATCTTACTTTTAATATTTTTTTTTTTTCTTGAAAAAATTTCGAGAGAGGTAAATGCTATTTTATTATTTCCACATAGTGGTAACCCAGTTCTGTTTTTAATGAGTTTTATTGCTTGATTACCGTAGAAAAAATTACACGCCCTTGTGTAATATTTTATCATTAATTTAGATTGCAGGTTTTGGTTTTAATCCCAATGAACCGAGGGCTGAAGGTGACTTACCGTCCTCGTTTTCCTCTTCTTTGAACGATCTAGTAGGCTTTATATTTTTCAGTATTAAGTCTCTGATTTCATCTCCAGATAAGGTTTCATAAATTAACAATGCTTTCGCAATTTTATGTAAATCATCGATTTTTTCTGTAAGAACTTTTCTTGCTCTCTCATACCCTTTATCAACAATTTTCTTTACCTCTATATCAATTTTTTTAGCTGTTTCTTCAGACATATTTTGTTGTTTTGTAACAGATCTTCCTAAGAATACTTCCTCTTCATTTTCGCCATATGCAATTGTTCCTAACTCAGTGCTCATTCCATATTTTGTCACCATATTTTTTGCCATTTTTGTTACCATATCAATATCAGAAGAGGCTCCTGACGTAACTTTGTCGTGACCAAAAATTATTTCTTCAGCTATTCTTCCTCCCATTGCAACTGCAATGTCGGCATGCATTTTTTCTCTTGTAACTGATAATTGATCTCTTTCAGGTAATCTCATTACCATACCTAAAGCTCTTCCTCTTGGTATGATTGTAGCTTTATGTATAGGATCAGAAGCTTTTTCATTTAATGCAACAATCGCATGACCACCTTCATGGTAAGCAGTTAATTTTTTCTCATCCTCAGACATTACCATAGACCTTCTCTCAGCTCCCATCATTACTTTGTCTTTAGCTTCCTCAATATCTGACATAGTTACAACTCTTTTATTCTTTCTTGCAGCAAGTAAAGCGGACTCATTTATTAAATTTGCAAGATCAGCTCCTGAAAAACCCGGAGTGCCTCTTGCTATAGTTCTAAGTTTTACGTCTGGGCCAGTATTAACTTTCTTAACATGTACTTTAAGGATTGCCTCTCTTCCGATTATGTCAGGGTTACCAACCACGACTTGTCTATCAAATCTCCCTGGTCTTAGCAGCGCTGGGTCCAAAACGTCTGGTCTGTTTGTAGCAGCTATTAAAATTATACCTTCATTTGTATCGAATCCATCCATTTCAACAAGCAGCTGGTTAAGAGTTTGTTCTCTTTCATCGTTTCCTCCACCTAATCCAGCTCCTCTACTTCTTCCTACAGCATCAATCTCGTCAATGAATATAATACAAGGTGAATGTTTTTTTCCTTGCTCAAACATATCCCTAACTCTTGAAGCACCTACCCCAACAAACATTTCAACAAAGTCAGAACCAGATATTGAAAAGAAAGGAACGTTAGCCTCACCAGCTATGGCTTTTGCTAGAAGTGTTTTTCCTGTTCCTGGAGGACCAATTAAAAGAGCTCCCTTTGGAATCTTCCCACCTAAACGGCTAAATTTTTTTGGATCTTTTAAAAATTCAACTATTTCTTCAACTTCCTCTTTTGCCTCTTCTACACCGGCAACATCATTAAATGTAACTTTTCCTTGAGCCTCATTAAGTAATTTAGCTTTTGATCTGCCAAATCCCATTGCACCACCTTTGCCTCCTTGCATTTGGCGCATAAAAAATATCCAAACTCCAATTAATAAAAGCATTGGAAACCATGAGAGCAAAATACCTAGTAGTGAAGGCATTTTGTCTTCCTGTGGTGATGCAATTATGCTAACACCTTTAGAAGAAAGTTTGTCAACTAATTCAGGATAATTTGGAGAATAAGTCTTGAAAGTATTCCCATCAGCTAGAACTCCAGAAATATTATTTCCTTGTATCTGAACTTCTACAACCCTTCCAGCATCAACCTCGTTTAGAAAATTAGAGAAGGCTAAAGAGTTTTTTTCTGAATTTATTTTGTTTGGATCTTGGAACATATTAA
>CACATS010000023.1 GCA_902535505.1 uncultured Pelagibacteraceae bacterium
CTGTTGCAGTGTTAGCTGCAATTTATCTCGAGGAATTCGCACCAAAAAATAAATTTACAGATTTTATAGAAGTAAACATTAATAATTTAGCAGCTGTTCCATCGATAGTATTTGGTTTGCTAGGTCTTGGTGTTTTATTAGCAGTTTTTAATTTACCAAGATCGACACCACTTGTTGGAGGAATTACTTTGTCTCTTATGACATTACCAACAATAATTATTGCTGCAAGAGCTTCTTTAAAAGCTGTTCCCCCAAGTATAAGAGAAGCTGCTTTAGCGATGGGTGCAAGTAATATGCAAACAACCATGCATCATACTGTGCCACTATCAATGCCTGGAACTTTATCTGGAACGATAATTGGCTTGGCTCAAGCTTTAGGGGAAACAGCCCCTTTAATTTTAATAGGAATGGTTGCTTTTGTGAATACAATACCTGGTACGCCAGTTGATCCTGCTGCAAGTTTACCAGTTCAGATATATATATGGTCAGAAAGTGCTGAGAGGGGTTTCGTTGAAAAAGTATCTGCATGTATTATGGTGCTTCTAGCTTTTTTAATTTTAATGAACTTGGCAGCTCAAATCGTTAGACACAAATTTGAAAAGAAATGGAGTTAAATGAGTAAAATAAAAGCGGAAAATGTAAATGTTTATTACGGATCCAAACAGGCATTATTTGACGTCTCTATAGATATAGCAGAAAAAGAAGTTACAGCTTTAATTGGACCATCTGGGTGTGGAAAGTCTACTTTCTTAAGATGCTTGAACAGGATGAACGACGTCATAGAAATTTGTAGAGTTGAAGGCAGTATTAAAATGGACAACCTAGAACTGAATTCAAGAAAGTTAGATGTTGTGAGACTTAGGGAGAACGTTGGTATGGTTTTTCAAAAACCCAATCCATTCCCTAAAACAATTTATGAAAATGTAGCTTATGGTCCTACTATTCACGGTATTGCACAGAGCAAAGAAGAAATGGATCAAATAGTTGAAACAAGTTTGAAAAAAGCTGCCTTGTGGAACGAAGTTAAAGATAGACTTGATGAAATCGGAACTGGCTTATCAGGAGGTCAACAGCAACGACTATGTATTGCTAGAGCTATATCTGTAAGTCCAGAAGTGATTCTTATGGACGAACCATGTTCAGCGCTTGACCCAATAGCAACAGCTCAAATTGAAGAACTTATAGATGATCTTAAAAAAGAGGTCACAATAGTGATAGTTACCCACTCAATGTCACAAGCAGCTAGGGTATCTCAAAAAACAGGTTTCTTTCATTTGGGAAAACTTATAGAATTTGGACCAACAGATAAAATATTTAAAAATCCTGATAATCAGCAAACTCAGGATTATATTACAGGAAGGTTTGGTTAATGAGTGAAAAACCGCACATTGTAAAATCTTACGAAGAGCAACTTCAGTTATTAAAAGATACAATAGTGAAAATGGGAACTGGAGTTGAGAAACAGCTTGAAAACACTATTCAATCTTTAGTTAAAAAAGACATTAGTTTAGCAGAAAAATCTATCAAAGATGACGAATTGACTGATAAGTATGAAATAAATATAGAAGAGCAAGTTGTAAATTTGATTGCCTTAAGGCAACCTATGGCAATAGATTTAAGAGAAACAGTTGTTGCCTTAAAAGTTTCTTCAGACTTAGAGAGAATTGGTGATTTAGCAAAAAACATCTCAAAACGATTAACTAAAATTGGAACTGATTTACCTAATGATATTACTAAAAATTTCGAAATAGCTGGTTTAAAAGCATCAAAACAAGTCAATGCAGTTTTAAATTCGTATTTACATAGAGCTAAAGATACAGCAGAAAATGTTTGGAATTCTGATGAAGAAATAGATCAAATGACTAATTCTAATATGGAAGCTGCAGTAAAGCATTTAGAAAAAAATAAAAACGATGTACAAAAAGTAACCCAACTACTTTTCATGCTTAAAAATATTGAGAGGATTGGAGATCATGCAACCAATATTGCAGAGCAAGTTTATTTTCTGATTACAGGAGATTATTTAGAGGGAGACCGACCAAAAGGATAATGAGGGCAAATTTATTCATTGTTGAAGATGAAATACCCATCGTAACTTTACTTAAATACAATTTAGAAAAAGAGGGTCACAAAGTTGATTATGCAGTCAATGGAGAAGACGCTATTAGAAATATAAAGGAAAAAAATCCTGATTTAATTTTATTAGATTGGATGTTGCCAGATATTTCAGGTGTTGAAGTCTGTAAAAATTTGAAAAGAAGCAATCTTCACAAAAATATCCCAATCATTATGTTAACAGCCAAAGGTGAGGAAGAAGACAAACTTAAAGGATTTGAAACAGGAGCTGATGACTACGTAACTAAGCCATTCAGCCAAAAAGAACTTATTGCAAGAGTTAACGCTTTATTAAAGAGATCTAAACCAAGTGTTGCCGCTGATGTTGTAGTATTTGAGGATCTTAAAGTAGATAGAGTTCAACGAAGAGTTTATAGAGCAGATAAACAAGTTATAGTCGGCCCAACCGAATTTAAACTAATTGATTTTTTAATAAAGAATCCAAAAAGAGTATATTCGCGTGAGCAACTTCTAAATTCTGTATGGGGAGATGATATTTATGTTGAGTCCAGAACTATAGATGTTCATATAAGAAGACTAAGAAAAGCAATAAATATTGATGGCAAGAAAGATCTTATCAGAACAGTAAGATCTGCTGGCTATTCCTTAGATGTTTGAAGATCTTTTGGCTTTATAAATGATATTAATTTTCCTTTAACTTTTGATAACTTTTCCCAATCATTGAAATTAAAACTTACTTCAGCAACGGCTGCAGTAGGAAATTTTCTTTTTAAATTTTCAAATTGTTCGGAGTTTTCTTTAAGACAGATTCGATTTATGAGTTCACTAATTGAAGGTTCATGATTGATTAAAAGTAAAGTTTTATAATTATCAACTGTTTGTTTTAAGATATGAATAATTTCATCCTCACTAGCATGATAAAGCGCTTTTTTTTTAATAATTTTCTTAAAACTGATTTTTTCTGACAATATATTTAATGTTTGTATTGTCCTTTTTGAGGATGAGCAATAAACTAAATCAAATTTTAACTTCTTTTTAATAAAAAATTCACAAATTAATTTTGCTGAATTTTCCCCTCTTTTATTCAATGGCCTGTCATGATCATCTAAATCTGGAAAATCCCAACTAGATTTAGCATGTCTCATCGCATATAATTTAAACATATTTTTAATTTAACATTTAAATATGTCGAAAGCATCATTTTCAGAAAACGCTAATATTAGCAATCAACTCATAAACAGAGAATTATCTTGGCTTCAGTTTAATGATCGTGTTTTAGAAGAATCAAAAGATAAAACAAATCCTCTATTTGAAAGAGTAAAATTTTTATCAATCGCAGGTACAAATTTAGATGAATTTTTTATGGTAAGAGTCGCTGGACTTTTTAATCAAATTAAAGATGGTTTTGACGAATTAAGCGCAGATGGATTAACTGCAGAGGATCAATTGAATAGGGTCGTATTAAAAACTAAAGATCTATTAAAGAAGCAAAACGAAGCATTCCTAGAGTTGAAAAAAGAGCTATCGAAAGAAAAAATTTTCATTCGAAAAATGTCAGAACTAAATAAGAAGGATCTTATGTATCTAAGAGAATATTTTCAGGAAACAATTTATCCTATAATAACACCTACTGCCATTGACCCATCACATCCCTTTCCTTTTATACCAAATAAAGGCCAAGCAATTTTACTAAGAATGACTAGAATAAAAAAAAAAAGAGAACTAAATGCAATTATAGTTATACCAAGAGCACTTCCAAAATTTGTATCTCTAAACAATTCTGAAACAATAAATGAATTTGTCACAATTGATGACGTAATTTGTAAATTTGCTAATGAAATATTTCCAGACCATAATATCGAGGCAAGTTTGCAGTTTAAAATAATTAGAGACAGCGAAATTGAAATAGATGATGAAGCTGCTGATCTTGTGAGATATTTTGAAAAAGCAATTAAGAAAAGAAGAAGGGGAAACGTAGTTAAACTCGAAGTAATCACTAATTCAAACAAAAAACTTTTAAATTTTATTTCAAAAAAATTTAAAATGGATGAAGATCATATTTATGAGGTTGAAGGATTGGTTGGAATACAAGATATAGATGAAATTTGTAAAAAGAAAGATCCAAAGCTGAGATTTAAAAAGTTTAATCCTAGAGAAGTTGAAAGATTGAAGGAATTTGATGATAAATTTTTTTCAGCTATAAGAAGTAAAGATTTTGTTGTACACCACCCTTTTGAAACTTTTGATGTAGTAATTCAATTTTTAGAAACTGCAGCAAAAGATCCCAAAGTTATCGGTATCAAACAAACTTTGTATCGAACCACACCTGACTCCCCTATCGTAAAAGCACTAAGTAGAGCAGCAGAAAACGGAAAAGTTGTTACAGCCGTAATAGAAATAAAAGCTCGATTTGATGAGGAAGCTAATATTGAATTATCTAGGAAACTAGAGAAAGCTGGCGTTCAAATTGTTTACGGATTCGCAAAATATAAAACGCATGCAAAGGCAAGTTTAGTTTTAAGAAAAGAAGGAGCTAAAACGCGAAGCTATGTTCACTTAGGTACAGGAAACTATCATCCAATTAACGCAAAAATTTATACTGACTTATCACTGTTTAGCTCTAATCAAGACTTGGCCAAAGATGTCGAAAAATTTTTCAATTATGTAACTGGTTATGCAAAACCAAAAAAATTGAATAAAATTTTTATGTCTCCATTAAATAGCAGGAATTTTTTTGAAGAAAAAATTGAAAATGAAATTGTAAATGCAAGTAAAGGAAAACCTGCAGAAATATGGGCAAAAATGAATTCTCTTGTAGACCCTGGAATTATTAAGAAATTTTATGAAGCTTCAAACGCAGGAGTAAAAATAAATTTATCAGTAAGAGGAGTGTGTTGCTTAAGACCTGGAATTAAAGGTCAATCTGAAAATATAAAAGTAAAAAGCCTTATTGGCAGATTTTTAGAACACTCAAGAATTTATTGTTTTGCAAATGGTAGTTCTATGCCCTCTCGAGAGAATCAGGTATATATTTCATCTGCAGATTTAATGCCTAGAAATTTAGATAGAAGAATTGAAATTATAATTCCGATAGAAAACAATACTGTGCATGAGCAAATTTTAGATCAAATTATGTTAGCTAACTTTAAAGATAAATCAGAAACATGGTATTTAGATAGTTTGGGAAACTATCATAAAGAACAAGAAAAAGGCTTTTCCGCACATTCCTATTTCATGAAGAACCCAAGTTTATCAGGTCGTGGTAAGTCAATTTTAAGAGCTAAACCTCAAAATTTAAGATTAGTAAAATGAAACCAGAATTAAAAAATCTTTTTAAATTTCAGTCTAATAAAAAGTCTAAGCAAGCCATAATAGATCTTGGATCAAATTCAGTAAGAATGCTCATATACGATAATTTTAAAATTTCTCCAATTCCAGTCTTTAATGAAAAAGCAGTTTGCAAACTTGGAAAAAATTTAGATAAATCTAAAAAACTAAATCCCGATGGAATTAAAGGTTCTTTAAAAGTTCTAAATAGATTTAAAGAAATTTTAGATATTTCAGACGTTCAAGATTTAGAAATTATTGCAACAGCAGCTTTTAGAGAGGCCACTGATGCAAGTGAATTTTTAAGAGAAATTGAAAAAATATTTAATAAAAAACCACTAGTATTATCTGGCGAGGAAGAAGCAAGAACATCAGCAAATGGTGTAATGGTAGGATTTGATGAAGTAGATGGATTAGTTGCAGATTTAGGAGGTGGAAGTTTAGAACTTGCCAGAGTTTCTAAAAATCAAATTTTTGAAACAACCTCTTTACCTCTTGGAGTATTAAGACTTGAAAATAATCCTATTATAAAAAAAAGAAATTTGGGAAAATATGTTAGAAAACTTTTAAGAGATGAAAAATGGCTTTCTAAAAAGAAATTTAAAAATATTTATTTGGTAGGGGGGACTTGGAGATCATTATTTAAATATCATCTCTTTAAAGAAAAACACCCATTACATATTTTGCATCAATATAAACTCTCAAAAGATGTAGCAGTAAAATACTTAAATAGAATTTCAAAATTTAATAAATCATCTTTGAAATCAATGGAATATATTACTAAATCTAGAACTCCCTATTTACCTTTTAGCTCTATAATACTAAACGAAATAATTGAAGCAGCAAGCCCCTCAAAAGTTATTTGCTCAATCAGTGGACTGAGAGAGGGACATATGAATACAATTATAAACCAAGGAATGAGCGAGGATGAAATTTTCAAATTAAAAACTGACGGTATATCTTTTAAAAAAGGGGACTATGGAAAGAGTTTTGAGAAATATTTTAATTTTATTTCACCATTATTTGAAGACAACGAATATTTTAATCGAAGATTACTAACCTTGGCTTGCATCTTAAGTAAAATGGATTGGGGCCTAGGAGCTTTTCAAAAAGCAGAATTAGTTTTTATGGAAGTGTTAAATACTCCATTACTAAAACTAGAACATAGAGATAGAGTAAAAGTTGCATCAGCAAGTTTTTGGAGACATTGTGGCTTAAAATATAATCCGAATTATCAGTTTTTATCCTTATTAAATAACAACGAAATTTTATCCTCAAAGCAAGTGGGATCTGCTTTAAGATTAGCAGAGTCACTCACTAGCATGTCTTCTTTGTTGTTAGATGAATTTAAAATTTATAAAAGAAATAAGACTATTTTTTTGAAAATACCTAACAATCATAGCGATATTGTCTCAAAACAAGTAACTAAAAGACTTAAAAACCTGGCAAGAGAGATGAATGTCGACTCCAATATCATTTATTCTTGAAAATTAATAAATCTTTAACTTAATTTAAATATTTTTTTAGCATTTATATATTATTAACTGATTAACAGTCTCCCAACTGTGTTGTTAATTAATTAGCCCATCAGCCCAAGGTATCAATATTTCCTTGGGCTGGCCTCCAATTACAAAATAATTTTTCTGATTAAATAGACAGCCAATATTCCACCAAGCATCTCAGCAATGATATAGCTAGGAGTATTTAAGTAATTAATTCCAGTAAATGTGTCTGTAAAAGTTCTTGCGATCGCTACCGCTGGATTTGCAAAAGAAGTTGAAGAGGTAAACCAATACCCCGCTGTTATAAAAGTAGCTACTGATGAAGCGACCGCAAGTTTGCCGCTCTTTAAAGATCCAAATATTACAAAAATTAATCCAAAAGTTGCAATGATCTCAGCTGTAAAAATATTTATTCCAGGTCTTATCTTCTGTGAAAGCTGCAACAAAGGAAGATCAAACATAAAATTTGCTAACATTACCCCTAACATGCAACCTAAGATTTGAGCAGAGATATAAGTGATAATTAAATTTTTTTTAATCTTGTTGGTAAAATACATTGCTAAAGTAACGACAGGATTGAAATGTGCGCCGGAGATATCACCGATTGAAGTAATCAGAACAAATAATCCTGCACCTGTAGCTAAAGTATTCGCTATTAACATTACAGCGATATCATCAGTTAGATTTTGAGCCATAATACCTGAACCAACAATAATCATGACTAAAAAACAACTTCCTATAAATTCACCAATAAATATCTTTTTACTTTTCATTTTTTACCCAATGTTTAATTTTTTCATTAATTATATTATAAGTTTCTTCAGCTATTAAATTTATTTTATCTTTATTTTTAGTTTTTTTAATTTTTTCAACAGGGTCCGCGATGTCCCAGTGCGTAATGGTTTTTTTTTTGGGCCATACAGGACAAACTTCTTTATTGGCGTTATTACAAACTGTAATCACGTAATCAATATCAATATCATTTTTTAAAAATTCATCAAAATTTTTCGAATAATACGTGGCTAAATTAAATTTTTTTCCTTCAAGATACTCTTTAATGTAGGGATTGATTTTCCCTGAAGGATTACTTCCAGCGCTAAATGCGATGAATTGATTTCGGAAATTATTGTTTACAATACTTTCCGCTATTATGCTTCTCGCAGAGTTTCCAGTACAAACAAATAATATTGTTTTTATTTTCCTCATAAAAAATGTATTGAAGTGTCCCGAACTTACGGAACCAAAATTTGATAAAAACCAATAATAAATAATGGAATCTGTAACCCAAAATTGGTTAATATTGCTTTATCCTTAGAAATAAAACCTGCAATTGTCCAACCAACAACTCCCGCTCCATGAAACATTATATTTACTGGATACATATTCAAATTTGTTAATAAAATACCTGTAAGAACTAAAAAAGTACTTAACCATTTAAGGTATTTTTTAATAAACTTCATAATCAATTATATGATTGTAATGTTAAAGTTTTGTTAACCAGACGAGGCTTTAACTTTTTTCTCGATAAATTCTGGTATCTCATCACCAAGATCATCGTCTTTTTGATTTTTAGGTTGAAAGGCATACAAAACATGAAGTTTGCAATAAGGAAAATCTCCTTCAGGTTTTCTACCGCAAAAATAGAACTTTTCCTCATTAGGGTGACCGATAGGCCACTTACAAGTTTCATCTGTAAGTTCTTCAAGTGATTTAGGGTTTTCTGGCTCGAAGCTTTTGTCTAATAAAATTGATTGAAATTTGGCTTTTCTTGATGTTGGCGCGGGTCCTCTTCTAATCTGCTTATTATCATTGGTTCTAGGCGAATTAGATTGCTTGGAAGGCGCTCTAGCTTCTAAATTTAACCTATGAGCTTTTCCAATGACTGCGTTTCTAGTAGTGTCACCTAATGCTTCGGCTATCTGACTTGCAGTATGCCCTTTTGACCA
>CACATS010000024.1 GCA_902535505.1 uncultured Pelagibacteraceae bacterium
AGATTTAGGTCTAATATAGGCAAACCATATCAGAAAATAGCAGGCAAATCATTAATCGAAATAAACCTAAATAAAGCAACTAGATTTAAACAAATTAAAAAGTTTATTCTTGTTTATAATAAAAAAGACTTAAAACGAGTGAAATCTTTAAAACTTAAAAATGTAAAACTTGTTGTTGGAGGGAAAAATAGACAACAATCTACTTATAATGCTCTAAAATACTTAGCAAATCAAAAAGGAATATCTAAGGTATTAATACATGATGTAGCTAGACCAAATTTTTCGACAAAACTTTTAAAAGCGATATTAAGAAATATGAGAAATCATAGAGCAGTTGTCCCTAAATTAGAAGTCCAGGATGCAATAAAACAAAAAATAGACTCTAGTAACGAGGAATACATAGTAGGAAAAAAAAGAGATGATTTATTTTTAACTCAAACACCACAAGCATTTAATTTAAAGGAAATATATTATCTGCATAAAACTAACTTTAGCAAATATAAAGATGATGATATCTCTTTGTATATGGATCTTAATAAAGTTAAGTTTATTGATGGAGAAAAAAATAATTTTAAAATTACAGACAAATTAGATTTTGAAAATTTAAGGAATATTTATAAATTCAAACAAAGTGTTGGAATAGGTTTTGACGTACATAGATTAGTTCCTAAAAGAAAACTTTACTTAGCGGGTTTAAATATAAAATCTAGATTAGGTACATTGGGCCACTCAGATGGTGACCCTATTCTTCATTCTGTTACTGATGCAATTTTAGGAGCTTGTAAAATGGGAGATATAGGTCAATTATTTTCTGACAAAAGTAAAAAATTTAAAAATATAAGATCAACTGTTTTGCTTAAAAAGGTAATAGATGAGACTAAGTCTAAAGGATATTTTATAAATAATATTGATATAAACATTATAACTCAAACACCTAAGATAAAATACTTAAAAAATAAAATGATTGAGAGTATCGCTACGCTCTGTGAAATTTCTAAAGATCAAATTAATATAAAAGGGAAAACGACCGAAAAATTAGGTGTTATTGGAAAAGAAAAAGCAATAGCGTGCGAAGTTATATGTTCAGTCATCAAATATGATTAAAACCATAAATTATTTATTTGTAACATGTTTTGGTATTGGATCTTTTAGATTTGCTCCAGGAACTATAACTTCTTTAGTTACAACAATTTTTTTATATAGCCTTTTTCATATAGTGAATCTATCTAATAGTATTATATTACTAATTTTATTTTTAGTTTTTATATATTCATTTTATGCAGTGTCCGAATATATAAAACATAATAAAAACAAAGACCCTAAAGAAGTTGTTGTAGATGAGTTTATTGGCCAATCCATTCCAATTTATCTTTATGAAATCGCACACGGAACTACGAAAGCCCCGCAGGAGTCTATTCTATTTTATTTATATATTTTTATTCTATTTAGATTTTTTGACATCAAAAAACCATTTCCGGTAAGTTTTTTTGATAAAAAATTTAAAAATAGTTTTGGAGTAATAATAGATGATGTAGTTGCAGGTCTTTATGTTGTCCTTACATTAATAATCTTTATAGTAATTAAATCAAAATTTTTCTAATGAGTTTAACTAAAAAGATAATTTTATTAATTAAAAGAAAAAAAATGAAACTTTCAATCGCAGAATCTTGCACTGGAGGAATGCTTTCTAGCACTATTGCTTCTGTAAGTGGATCATCAAAAGTATTTACTTTGGGATTAGTTACTTACTCAAATCAAGCTAAAACAAGTATATTAAAAGTACCTCAAAAAATAATAAAAATATATGGCGCTGTAAGTGTTCAATGTTGTTTATCCATGGTTAATAACCTTAGTAAAATTAGTAAATCAAAAGTCTGTGTTTCAATAACAGGAATAGCTGGCCCTAAAGGAGGATCTAAACAAAAACCAGTTGGATTGGTTTATATTGGAATTAGAGTTGGAAAAAAGGTTGTTGTTAATAAATGTAATTTTAAGAATAAAGGAAGAATTTTTATTCAAAAGCAAACTGTAAAAAAAACTCTGAATTTATTAGTACAATTGATTAAACGGGATAGCTAAACTCTGGATTAACAATTACATCTAAAAGATGAGCAGTAAAACTATTAAGTAACAAGAAAATACTAAAAGCTACAATATAAAGTATAAAAACTAAAAAATTTCTAGCTCTTTTTCTTTGCAATAATTTTTTATCTTCTGGGACCCATTCTTTATTATGAGATTTAAAATCATAGGAAAACATCCAATAAGTTAAGTTAGTTTCATTTGGATCACCTGTTCTAATTGTTTTGATATATGAAGACAAAAATTTGAAAGTTAGAATAAATAAAATTAATAAAGATGAAATTGTGAACATTATTTAAATAATTTAATTGCTCTTTCCTCAAAAGCTTTGGCAATTTTATTTAAACCAAGCTCAAAAGAATTTTTCATTATCCCATTCAAAATTGGATTTTTCAATTCAAAATCAATGAAAAACTCCAGCTGTGTCGAATTGTTTATCTCCTTAAATTTCCACTCATTTTTCAGATGTTTTAATGGTCCATCAAGATTATTTACTATAATCGTATCTTTTTCTTTATAATAAGATACGTGACTTGAGAATGTTTCATTCAGGATGCTTTTCCCTACTTTTAAATCTCCATTAAACGTAATTAGATCTGTACTTTCATTTCTATCAAAAACTTTACCTTCAATACACCATGGAACAAATTCTGGATATTTTTCAATATCAAGAACCATTTCTACTAATTGTTCTTTTTTACAGGGAATAATTTTTTTTATTGATGCGGAAGACATTCAAGCTGTTTATTTCTTGCATCTTGTAATTTTCTAAAATCTTCATCTGCATGATAAGAAGATCTTGTAAGAGGTGATGAAGAAACAAGAAGAAAACCTTTTGTTTTTGCAATTTGCTCGAACTCTTTAAATTCATCAGGATGATAATAACGATTAAGTGGATGATGTTTGGGAGATGGTTGTAAGTATTGACCGATAGTAATAAAATCAACTTCGGCAGATCTAAGATCGTCCATAACTTGAATTACTTCTTCTTTGCTCTCACCCAAGCCAACCATAATTCCTGATTTAGTAAAAACTTTTTTGTTGAATTTTTTTGCATTTTTTAAAAGTTCTAATGAAGCAAAATAACGTGCTCCTGGTCTTACAGTTGTATAAAGTCTAGGTACTGTCTCTGTATTGTGGTTAAATACATCTAAATCAGCTTTTAAAATTTTTTTGTAAGAATCTCCTTTTCTCAAAAAGTCAGGAGTTAAGACTTCTATAGATGTTTTTGGATTTTTATCTCTTGTAGCTTTAACAACTTTATAAAAATGTTCTGATCCCCCATCATCTAAATCGTCTCTGTCTACAGATGTAATTACAACATGTTTCAAATTTAGATTTTGAACTGCTCTTGCGATTTTAGCTGGTTCAAAAATATCTAGCTCTGTTGGTTTTCCAGTTTTAACATCACAAAATGCACATGCTCTAGTGCACGTGTCTCCCATAATCATAAATGTAGCGTGTTTTTTGCTCCAACACTCAGTTATATTTGGACAATTAGCTTCCTGACATACAGTAACAAGGTTATTTTGGTTAACGACTTGTTTAGTTTGAAAGAAAATTTGAGAGTCTACAATTTTTGACCTTATCCATTCAGGTTTCTTTTTAATTGGATTAAAAGGCTTATTAACTTTTTCTGGGTGTCTTGGTTTTGAGCTCATTTTAACTTAATAATAATTTCATCTTTTGTACCATATCTAAATTTTTCCCTATAAAGCATATCTAAATAATCAAGGTCATTATTTTTAATTAATAATATTTTATGTTCTAAATCTTTTAATTCGCTAGTCAGCGCCTTATCCTTAAACTCAAGCTCTTCGTGAATTCTCTTTTTATCAAAATAAGAGATTAATCCTCTTTCACCTCCAATCAAATTTATACCTATATAAAGCGTAAAAAAGATATTAAATAATATAAATTTTTTTTTCTTTAAACTTTCAATAAGTCGCATTAGTTAGATTCTAGCCATTTTTGCTTGATTTCCAAGTTCTTCCTCGATGCGTAATAACCTATTGTATTTCGCTACTCTTTCAGATCTAGCCAAAGATCCAGTTTTAATTTGAGAACACATTGTTGCGGACGCCAAATCAGCAATAAATGTATCTTCAGTATCCCCCGATCTGTGAGAAATGATAGTATTAAAATCTGCAGCTTTTGCCATTGAAATAACTTCTAAAGTTTCGGTCAAAGTGCCTATTTGGTTTGGTTTTACTAAAATGCAATTTGCTGACTTTTCTTTTATTCCTTTACTTAAACGTTTTACATTTGTAACGAATAAATCATCTCCTACAATTTGAACATTTTTCCCCATTTCGTTTGTAATTTTTTTCCACGAATTCCAGTCCTCTTCAGCAAAAGGGTCCTCTATTGATTTTATTGGATAGCTTGATGTTAGTTTTTTATAATAATTAATATTATCTTCAACCGATGTGTAATTTTTAGATTGAATTGAGTAATCCCCTTTTTCATTAATTAATTCATTAGCAGCTACATCTAGACAAATAACTATATCTTTTCCCGGCTTTAAATTTGACTTTTCTATTGCATTTACAATTAACTCCAAGGCTTGTTCATTTGTATTAATTGATGGAGCAAATCCGCCTTCATCTCCAACATTTGTTAGCATTTTGTTTGATTTTAATAATTTCTTCAAATTTTGAATAACAACATAACATTTTTCAATAGCATCCATAAAATTTTTAGCTGAGTCAGGTCTAATCATAAATTCTTGAATATTCAGGTCATTGTCAGCATGCGCGCCACCATTTATAATATTCATTAACGGTATGGGTAAAGAAAAAGCGTTCCCTAGATATTTAAATAATGATTTTTTATTTGATATAGCTGAACATTTTGAATTAGCTAGTGAAACTGCTAAAGTAGCATTAGCTCCCAAATTTGTTTTATTTTCACTTCCATCTAAATCTAATAAAGTTTTATCAATTTTTTTTTGGTCGTCTGACTCGAAACCTTTAAGTTTATCTGAAATTTTATTATTTATATTTTCAACTGCTATATTTACACTTTTTCCTAAAAATCTATTCTTATCCTGGTCTCTTAATTCGTGTGCTTCAAATGCACCTGTTGATGCACCTGATGGAGAAATTGCAGTGGCAGAAATATTATTTTCTAAAAAAACTTCTGCTTCAACTGTTGGGTTTCCTCTGCTATCAAAGACCTGTCTACCTTTTATACTTTTAATTTTTGCCATTCTTATTTTACTATCTTATCTATCTCGGTAAGTTTTTTTAACAAAGTTTTTACTTCATTTAATGGAACCATGTTTGGTCCATCCGAAGGTGCATTATCTGGATCCTCATGTGTTTCCATGAAAATTGCTCCTACACCAACGGCAATTGCAGCACGAGCTAAATAAGGAACAAATTCTCTTTGTCCACCACTTTTCTCTCCCATGCCACCTGGTTGTTGTACTGAATGAGTTGCATCAAATACGATTGGAAATCCGAATTTCGACATTATAGGTAGGGATCTCATGTCTGAAACAAGAGTATTATAACCAAAGCTCGCTCCTCTTTCTGTAATTAAAATATTTTTATTACCAGAGTCTTCAATTTTTTTTATTACATTAGCCATATCCCACGGAGCTAAAAATTGTCCTTTTTTAACATTAATTATTTTACCAGTTTTTGCTGCGGCAATTAATAAATCAGTTTGTCTACATAAGAATGCCGGAATTTGAAGGACATCCACGTGGTTGGAAACTACAGAACATTGTTCGGCAGTATGTACGTCAGTTAAAACTGGGACACCAACTTCTTTTCTAATTTTATTGAAAATGGGAAGTGATTTTTCTAAACCTAAACCTCTTTTTCCTTTTAAACTTGTTCTATTAGCTTTATCAAAAGAAGTTTTGTAAATAAGATTAATACCTAGTTCGCTTGTAATTTTTTTAAGTTCGTTTGAAATCTTTATAGCGTGCTCTTCGCTCTCAAGCTGACAAGGGCCAGCGATTAGAGTGAATGGTTTGTTGTTAGCGATCTCAAAATTAGAACATTTTACTTTATAATTATTCATTTTGTCGTATTGATTTTTGCGGCTTTTATAAATGACGAGAATAAAGGATGTGGTGATAAAGGTCTAGATTTAAATTCAGGATGAAACTGAACGCCAATAAACCAAGGATGGTTTTCCAATTCTATAATTTCTGGTAATTTGCTATCTGGAGATAAACCTGAAAAAATCATACCTTTATTTTCAAAATCTTTTTTATAGTTGATGTTAACTTCATATCTGTGACGATGTCTTTCGTTTATCTTCAATGCATTATAAATTTTACTTATTTTTGTGTCTTTTTTAAGTCTTGCTTCATAACTACCTAACCGCATTGTTCCACCTAAATCTTTGTCAGTACCCTTCATCAATTTTCCATCTTTTGTCCATTCACTCATAAGTCCAACAACTGATGCTTTAGATGGTCCAAATTCGCTAGATGTTGCTTTTTTTATATTCAATTTATTTCTAGCGAATTCAATCACTGCCATTTGCATACCAAAGCAGATGCCTAGGAAAGGAATTTTGTTCAATCTTGCGTAATTAATAGCTGCTATTTTTCCTTCTGTGCCTCTTTTGCCAAATCCTCCTGGTATCAAAATTCCAGATACTCCTTTAAGTTTATTTTTAATTTCACTTGGTTTTAAAAAGTCAGATTCAATTCTTATTAAATTTACTTTTAAATTATTTGCTATTCCACCATGCGTTAAAGCCTCGTCTAAAGATTTGTAAGCATCTTTAAGTTCAACATACTTGCCAATTATTGCTATGTTAACTTTATTTTTTGCGTTCAAAACCAAATGGGTAATTTTTTTCCAAGGAGAAAGATTTACTTTTTTCTTAGATTTAACTCTAAAAAATCTTAATACTCTTTCATCTAGTTTCTCTTTATTAAAACTTATTGGCGCTTCATAAATTGTTTTTACATCCACAGTTTCTATAACATCTTCTATTTCAACGTTGCAAAATAATGAAATTTTCTTTCTTTGATCTAAAGGTATAGATCTTTCAGATCTGCAAATAATAATATCTGGTTGAATACCTATGCTCCTTAATTCTTTAACTGAATGTTGGGTTGGCTTTGTTTTTATCTCATCAGAGGCTTTCATGTAAGGTACTAAAGTTAGGTGAATGAATAATGTATTTTTTTTTCCTATTTCATTTGAAAATTGTCTTATAGCTTCTAAAAAAGGTAGACTTTCAATATCGCCGACGGTACCTCCTATTTCGCAAATAACAAAATCTTCTTTATTTGAATCATTTTTTATAAATTCTTTAATTCTATTTGTAACATGAGGTATTACTTGAACAGTTTTACCTAGATATTTACCTTGTCGCTCTCTTTTCAAAACGTCATTATAAATTTTACCAGTAGTAATATTGTCTGATTTTTTTGCTGAAATTCCTGAAAATCTTTCATAGTGCCCTAAATCTAAATCGGTTTCCGCACCATCATCTGTAACGAAAACCTCACCGTGTTGAAAAGGACTCATTGTTCCAGGGTCAACGTTTAAATAAGGATCTAATTTTCTTATTCTTACTTTAAAACCTCGAGATTGAAGTAGGTAAGCTAATGATGCAGATGATAATCCTTTTCCCAAAGAAGAGACCACGCCGCCAGTAACGAAAATGTATCGCGCCATGGAAGTATGTTATACTTCATTAATTTATAATTACAAAGCCTTAATTACTTTGATTGTGGTATTTGTGGAAGATTTGAATTTTCCTCTTCCTCTTTCTCTAAAACTGATTGTGTTTCACGAAACTCGTCTCTAGAGATAGCAACAATTGCAATACTACAAATTATGAACAAAGTGGCAATTATAGAGGTAAATTTTGTAAGAAAGTTTCCTACTGACCTTGCTGACGTGAAATTATCTTGTGAAACACCTAAACCCAATGCCCCACCTTCAGATCTTTGCAAAAGAATTACAATAATTAATATTATAGCGAGTATAACATTTATTAAAATTAGTAGGCTTTCCATAATGTTTATCTATAGTAATTTTTTATTATATCAATAAATTTTTTTGAAGATTTTGAAGCTCCACCTATCAGAAATCCATCAATTTCTTTAATATCTTTAAATATTTTGACACTATTACCGTCTACAGAACCTCCATAAAGAACTGTAAGATTTTTTTTCTTAAAAACTTGTTTTAAAAT
>CACATS010000025.1 GCA_902535505.1 uncultured Pelagibacteraceae bacterium
AAGCATTGTATCCTGAGTAAATAGCCGTGGTAACTCCAACAATTACAAAAAAGCCTGCAATTACATTTCTTGCACTTTTTTGATCAATTTGCTGATTGTAGATTGAATTAAATACATCAGTGAAAAGGGTGCCAAAAAAGCTAATTACTGAAGCACCTAACTTAGGTAAAACATTTAACAAGTTTATTCCAACAAAAGCGATATTTTTCCATAAATTATTTACACTATTACTCAACTTTCTAGATGTATCGTACTTATAATTTTCAACCCTTCTTAAAAATCTATTTTTGTCTTTAATCTTTTCTTCTTTGTAATCTATAATGTTCGATTTTAATTTTGATAAAGGTTTAACGAAATTTTCTTTAAAAAAACTTGTTTTAAATTCTTTTGGAATAATGATCTTATTTTTTTTTAAAATTAATTCAATTTGACCAGTTGTTAAATTTTTTCTATTTTTAGCGTAATCTTGTATCTCTTTTACATTATAAATGTAAGCTAACTCTAGTAACTTATCTCTATAACTTAATTTTTTTTTCATAGTCTAATTTGCCTCTACAGAGTTTACCTCTTTAACATAATGTTTCAAAAGATTTTGAACTCCTTGTTTTAAAGTCATAAGGGAACTTGGACAGCCAGAACAACTTCCTTGTAACTCTACTTTAACAACTCCATTTTCAAAAGATTTAAACTTAATGTCACCACCATCCCTAGCTACTGCGGGCCTAATTTTAGTATCTAAAACATCTATAATTTTTTTTACTGTATCATCATTTTCATCTTTGGAAATGTTAGATTTAATTTTTTCTTTTAAAATAGGTTCGTCATTTTTTTCAAAATAGTGATTTAAATGTGAAATAACCATAGGTTTTAATTCATTCCATGTAACATGGTCACTTTTTTTAACTGATAAGAAATTCTTAGATAAAAGTACTAACTCAACGCCTTTAAATTCCAAAAGCTCTTTGATAAATTCATTTTTTAAATCTTTAGACTTCTCTCTTTGAAACTCTTCAGTCCCAATAGCAGAAATTACTCTCTCTGAGAGAAATTTGATTGAATTAGGATTTGGTGTAGATTCAGTTTGTATCATGGAAAATTTATATTATATCAAACCCACTTTTTCACGTATATTTTTAAGGTTTTCCTCAGCGATAATATTGGCTTTTTCTTTACCTTTTTTCAAGATTTGCATCAAATGGGCTTTATCATTTAAAAGTCTTTTTATTTCTTTGCCTATTGGCACTATTTCAGTAATTAAAGCATCTGACAACTTTGTTTTTAAGAATGAATACTCCTTGCCAGCTACTTCACTAAGTGCTGCATCTAAACTTTTTTTAGTCAATTCAGCATAAATATTTATTAAATTTAAAGCCTCTGGTTTTTTTTCTAAATTACTCAAATTTTCAGGAATAGGCTCAGAGTCAGATTTGGCTTTTTTGACTTTTTTTAATATTTCATCAGCATTATCTTTTAAATTAATCCTTGAAAAATCCGATTCCTCTGACTTACTCATTTTTTTTGTACCATCTCTTAAGCTCATTACCCTTGAAACATTTTTTGGAATTAAAGGTTCGGGAATGGGGAAAAAATCTTTACAATTAAAATCGTTATTAAATTTTTGAGCAATATCCCTTGAGAGTTCTAAATGTTGTTTTTGGTCTGCTCCAACTGGAACATGAGTTGCTTTATAAAGCAGGATATCAGCTGCCATTAAATTAGGATAAATATATAATCCGACACTTGCCTTTTCTTTATCAGAACCAGCTTTATCCTTAAACTGTGTCATCCTATTTAACCAACCAATTCTTGAGACACAATTTAAAATCCATGCTAATTGAGTGTGTCCTGGAACTGATGATTGATTAAATATTATACTTTTATTTGGATCCAAACCTGTAGATATGAAGCTAGCGACAGTTTCTAAGACATTACTTTGCAATACGGAAGGTCTTTGTAAGGTGGTAATTGCATGTAAATCTACAACACAGTAAATGCATTCCATTTCTTTTTGAAGTGAAACAAAGTTTTTCAAAGCTCCAAGATAATTGCCCAAATGTAAATTGCCAGTTGGTTGTACTCCAGAAAATACTAATTTTTTTTTACTCATTTAATTTGTTTTATAGTTTTTTATTTTTAATAATCCAAATAGATAACAAGATAACAAATAAACAATTCCCACAAAACCTACAATAATTAATAAATAAACTGATTTTAATGAGTATGTATATTCAAGGTAGTTGGAATATTTATTTAATACGTAAAAAAGCACTGTAGCCATAATTAAAGAAGAAATGAGAATTTTTAAAGTGTTATCAAACAATTTTTTTTGGAGAAATAAATGATTATTCTTCACTAATATATATAAAAATAAAGAAACTCCTATCCAAGTCGAAACAGAAGTTGCGATGGGAACTATTAAAAATCCTATTTTATTAAAAAAACTAACACTTATAATTACGTTTAAAAAAACGATAAATGAAGAAACATAAAATGGTGTTGTAGTGTTGTCTGCTGCAAAGAAAAAATTAGCTAAAATTTTCACTAAAGCAAATGCAATAACTCCATAACCAAAAAACATCAAAGCGTCTGATGTCATTTCAACATCTTTACTAGTAAAAGATCCATATCCAAACAGCCCATTAACTATTTCTTTTGAAGCAATTATTAATCCTAAACTTGCAGGAATCGATAGTAGTAAAGATAATTGTAAAGACTTATTTTGTATATCTGCAATTTTAGAATAATTTTTCGATTGAAATGCTTTCGAAAGGACTGGTAATGAAACAGTTCCTACAGCTATTCCTGCAATAGCTAGATTGATTTGATATACTCTATCTGCATAGTATAAGTAAGAAACTGCTCCTGACTGAAACGATGCAATTATTGTACCCACTAAAATATTAATTTGTGTAACACCAGATGAAAAAATGCTCGGTACTAGTTTTTTGAAGAAAAATTTTACTTTACTGGTAATTCTAAAACTTAATTTAATATTTGGTTTATAGAACTTCAAGGTAAAAAAAATTAAGAATACCAACTGTACAACGCCTGCAAGCGTGACACCATATGAGAGATGTTTAGCAATATTTAAACTCTGGAAATATGAAATTAAAATACTAATTATTAAAATTATATTTAAAATTATTGGTGCTGCTGCAGCGGCTGCAAATTTATTATTTGTATTTAAAATACCTGAAAAAAATGAGGATAAGCTTACAAACAATAAAAAAGGGAAGGTAATTCTAGTAAACTCTACTGCTAGATTGAACTTTGCATTATCATCTACAAATCCAGGAGCAATTAAATAAACCAAATAAGGGGTAAATATTTCAACTAGTGTGACTATAAAAAGTAAAATTAATAAAAGGAAACTTAAAACATCGTCAGCAAATTTTTTTCCTTCTTTCTGGCTTTTCAATTGGGCTGAAGTATAACTAGGAATGAATGCAGCATTGAAAGTCCCTTCAGCAAATAGCCGTCTAAAAGTATTAGGCAATCTAAAAGCAACAAAAAAGGCATCAGCAAAAATTGAAGCTCCTAAAAATATTGCTATTAATATGTCTCTTAAGTAGCCTAAAATCCTACTAATTATTGTAAAAAAACTAAATGTAGAAACTGAAGAGAGTAAGTTCATAGAGATCTAAATTAAGCCATAAATTTATAGTGAATTTAATTTCTTTATATTACATACTCATAAAATAAAATGCCAAAGAAAACGGAAATAGATCATTATTCAGATAAAGAAGCCCTTGATTTTCATATAAAAGGAAAGTCAGGCAAAATTGAGATTAATTCTAGCAAACCTCTTATTACAAAAAGAGATCTTTCTTTAGCTTATTCTCCCGGTGTAGCTGCTCCTGTAAAAGAAATAGCAAAAAATCCTGATCTAGCGTATGACTATACGAGTAAAGGTAACTTGGTAGCAGTGATTAGTAATGGTTCTGCTATTTTAGGCCTTGGTAATCTTGGAGCTTTAGCATCAAAACCCGTAATGGAGGGTAAATCAGTTTTATTTAAAAGATTTGCAGATATAGACTCTATAGATATCGAGATCAATAGTAATGATCCAAAATCAATTATAGAAACTATTAAAAATATTGGAGGAACTTTTGGAGGAATCAATCTAGAAGATATAGCGGCTCCAGATTGTTTTGTAATAGAACAGAAACTTAAAGAACTTTTAGATATTCCAATATTTCATGATGACCAACACGGAACTGCAATTATAACCACTGCAGCACTTATTAATGCTTTAGATATTTCAAAAAAGAAAATTGAAAAAGTCAAAATTGTTGTTAATGGTGCTGGTGCTTCTGCGCAAGCTTGTGCAAATTTGTTTAAAAGTTCAGGTGTGAAAAATGAAAATATAATTATGTGTGATAGCAAGGGAGTAATTTATAAAGGTCGTAAAAATATCGATCAGTTTAAATCAGCATTTGCAATCGATACAAAACTTAGAACTTTAGATGAAGCGATGGTTGGGGCTGATGTATTTTTGGGTTTATCTGCTAAAGATGTTGTTTCAAAGTCAATGATTAAAGGCATGTCAAAAAATCCAATAATATTTGCATGTGCTAATCCAGATCCAGAAATTAAACCAGAATTAATTAAAGAAGTAAGATCTGATGCAATTATTGCTACGGGGAGATCAGATTATCCTAATCAAGTTAATAATTTAATAGGTTTTCCATACATTTTTAGAGGTGCGTTAGATGTAAGGGCTAAAGAAATTAATGAAAAAATGAAAGTAGCTGCAGCCAACGCTATTGCACTTTTAGCAAGAGAAAATGTTCCTGATGAGGTAGTCTCAGCTTATGGTGGTGACAGGCCAAGATATGGTAAGGATTATATCATACCTTCTACGTTTGATCCGAGATTGATCAGCGTAATTCCATCTGCAGTAGCGCAAGCTGCTATAGAAAGCGGTGTAGCAAGAAAAAAAATTCAAGATCTAGAACTATATAAAGATCAACTAACAAATCGACTGGATCCAACAATGTCATTAATGCAAGGCATAAATGCAAAAGTAAGAAAGAATCCAAAAAGAGTTATATTTGCTGAGGGTGAAGATGAAAATATGTTAAAGGCAGCAATTGAATTTGGTCGTAACAAACTAGGTACTCCGATATTGATTGGTGCAGAAAAAAGAATAAAGGAACAACTTAAAAATATTGGTCTTGATGAAAATTATAAAATTGAGATTGTAAATTCTACTGATAAAGAAAAGAGAGAGAAATACGTCAAACATTTATACAAAAAACTTCAAAGAGAAGGTCAATTAGAAAGAGATGTTGATCGGTTGGTAAGAAATGAACGTATAGCTTGGGGTGCATCCATGATTGCTTGTAAAGATGCGGATGCAATGGTTACAGGAAATATAAGACATTACGCAGCATCAATTGAAAAATTAAAAAAAGTTACTGATCCTAGACCTGGAGAGGAAATATTTGGTATGACTATGATAACTTTGAAAGGGAAAACAATATTAGTCGCTGATACAAACGTACAAGATTTCCCAACTCCAGAGAGGTTGATTAAAGTATCTAAATCTTGTGTCAGAGTTGCAAGATTATTCGGATTCAATCCTAAAGTTGCCTTTTTATCTCACTCTACTTTTGGAAAACCAATATCAAAAAATACTAAACATGTGAGAGACGCGATAGAATTATTGAAAAAGGAAAAAGTTGATTTCGACTTTGACGGTGAAATGCAGCCAGATGTAGCATTAAATCCCATTTATCAAGAAATTTACCCTTTTTCAAAAATAGTTGGTAATGCAAATATCTTGATTATGCCCGCTTTACATAGCGCTGCCATTTCGACAAAGTTAATGAAAGTATTTGGTGGAGGAAAATTAATCGGACCTTTATTAATTGGATTAGGATCACCTATTGAGGTAGCGCCTTTAAGGGCTAGTACGTCTGAGATCTTGAACTTGGCGTCTATTGCGGCTTATTCTTCTGATGTTATAGATTACTCAAGCTAAAGCTTGTTCCGACTTAACTCACTTGCAAG
The DNA here is from genome assembly GCA_902535505.1 of uncultured Pelagibacteraceae bacterium. GTDB lineage: Bacteria > Pseudomonadota > Alphaproteobacteria > Pelagibacterales > Pelagibacteraceae > Pelagilacustribacter. The sequence continues at coordinate 6,016 of CACATS010000025.1, forward strand.
ATAGATTGAGGGTATAACTTTTTCCACATCATAAATTTTATTTGCTTCGTTTATTACCTCTTTTTTTTCTTCTTGATCCATGGCTATCCCAAAAATATAAATAGTTTTATTTATAGTTTCCAATGTGTAATTTCTTGCTTTAGTTTTTTTATTGAAAATTAAAGCAGATCGCAGTTGGCTAGTTATTAAAATATCTTTTGCAGTACTTTTAAAGTTAGATTGACCTTTTATAGTAATAGCATTTTTAACTGACCTTACGCCTTTTGTTTCCCATGCCATCTTCGTAATTTTGATTTTTTCCTCAGGTTCTTCCACCTTGCCTGATAAAAAAATATTTCCATCTCTTACTTCAGATTGAATAGTTAAAAAATATTTTTTTTCTGCAAGAGCAAGTCTAGCTGATAAATTTTTTTGCATTATTGTGTCATCAATTTGCATACCGATAGTTCTTGGATCAAAAGTTATATCAACTCCAGCTCCAAACCTCCCTACAGACGAACACGATGTGAGTATTAAGATAATTAAAATACTAAGAATTCTTCTCATCTTTTATTTTTAAACATAATTCATATATCTTTTTTTTATTTATTTTTTCGCTTTTAAAAATAGTATCGACAGTGTCTTTTACGCTAAGGCTCTTTAAATATTTTTTTGCTTTTTTCATAATTTCTTTTTTGTTCAATATTTTATCCTTATTATTTTTTTCTGATATTACAATCGTTAATTCACCTTTAATTGGAGTTTTGAACAGTTTAAAATTGTTAATATCACCCCTAAAAAAGGCTTCGTGTAATTTTGTAATTTCTTTAGCTATTAACAATTTTCGACCAGAATAGTATTTCTTAAAATTCTGAATGTAGTAATTAAGTTTATTTGATGGTGCAAAAAATACTTGTGAATAATTTATTTCAGTTAAGGATTTAAGTGTTTTTTCTAACTCGTTGTTTTTTTTTGGTAAGAAACCATAAAAAATAAATTGGTCACTAAAACCAGATACACTCATCGCTGAAATTACTGATGATGTTCCAGGTATTGGAATAACTTCTATTTTTTCTTTGATACATTCATTTATGAGAGATCGGCCTGGATCAGATATTAAAGGAGTGCCAGCATCAGAAATTAAAGACAAAATTTTGCCCTGTTTAATATATTCTATTATGAATGAAATTTTTTTTCTCTCATTAAATTTATGGAAAGAAATAAGTTTTTTTTTTATATTTAAATGATTTAATAACTTTATGGAACGTCTTGTATCTTCACATAGGATTAAATCTGAATTTTTTAGCACATTGATCGCTCTTAATGTTATGTCATCAAGATTTCCAATCGGGGTTGAAACAATATATAAGTTGTTAAAAGCAAGACTCATAATATGAAAAAAAAGTTTTTTATTATTTTAACTTATTTAATACTTCTTTTTAATACCAATTTATCTAGCGATGAAGAAAATAAAATTCTAAAAATTGGTTTGATAGCTCCTTTAACAGGAGAATTCGCAGAATTAGGGAACTCCCTTTTATATTCTTCACAACTAGCTCTTGATGAGATAGGTGATAAAAATGTTTTTATTGTACCAAGAGATGCAGGGCACAACGACAAAGAAAAACTTAATAATGCGATTAAGGATATTAAATCAAAAGGAATTAAAATTATTTTGGGTCCTATAAATAATGAGGATTTTAAAGAAGTTAAAAAATTTAATGACTTGGTTTTTTATATCTCCATCAAATATTTCACCAAAATTTACAGACAATATTATAAGT
>CACATS010000026.1 GCA_902535505.1 uncultured Pelagibacteraceae bacterium
AATAAAATGGTCTCATTTCAAACATACCAGCTGTCTGATCTGCATGTTCATGAGTATAAATAATTGAGTCAAGATTTTTAATTTTATTTTTTAAAAATTGATATTTTATATCTGGTGAAGTATCTATACACACAGATAAATTTCCTTTTTGAATATGAGCGCAACATCTAGTCCTTAAATTTTTTGGACTTTGTTTAAGATTTCCTTTGTAATTAGTTATCCATGGTGATCCAAGTGAACTCCCGCAGCCTAGAATTGTAAATTTGGTTTTCAATTTAATTTACCAAATAAATTGAAAAAATTATTAGATGTAACTTTTGAAAATTCATTGAATGATAAATTTTTGATTTTAGCTAAAAACTTTACTGTATGTATTATATAGCTGGGTTCATTTGGTTTACCTCTTAAAGGAACAGGAGAAAGATATGGAGCGTCAGTTTCAACTAATATTTTTTCATTCGGTATATCTCTGAAAATATTGGCTAAGTCTTGAGATTTATTGAATGTAACAACTCCACTAGCAGAAATGTATGCACCTAGATCTAATAATTTAAAAGCGAATTCCCTTGATCCAGTAAAACAATGTATAAGAATTTTAGTCTCTTTTTTTTTAGAATGTTTTTCCAATATTTGTATAGTTTCTTTTTCTGCAGATCTTGTGTGAACTATAAGCGGAAGATTTTTTTCTTGTGCAGCCGATATGTGTTCCTCAAAGGAATAGATTTGATCTTTCTTTTCAGAATGATTGTAATAAAAGTCTAATCCTGTTTCACCAACACCAATAATTTTTTTATTTAGATTGACTTTATTAATTATATCAACACTTTTGATGTGTTGATGTGATTTAGCTTCATGAGGATGAATTCCATAAGTACCGTAAACACTTTTAAAATCATTAACTATCTTAAGTATTTGTTCAAAACATTTATCCTTTGTGGATATAGTAAGCATGAATTTTATACCATCTTTATTTGCTCTATTAATTGTTTCGCTTAAAGCATTAGACATAGGTTCGTAGGTCAGATGGCAATGTGAATCAATTATCATTTTCAATTTTTTTAAATAATATATCTAAACTTTTTAACTCTAAATTATAGTCTAAAATGTCATTTTTTTTAATATTTTCAATTGAAATATCCTTATCAGATAAATTAATTGTATCTAAAACTTTTTTAGTAGAAACCGGAATAATTGGGTTTAAAAGAATAGAAATATTTTTTATTTGTTCCGAAATTGCATGAAGAATAGCATTCATCCTTTCGGGATCTTTTGTTTTTAAAGCCCAAGGTTCTGAGTCATTAAAATACTTGTTTGCTTCGAACGAAAAATTTACTACCATTTTAATATATTCATTTAGATTTTGATTATTTATATAATTAACAAGTTTAGGAAGACTATTCTTAATATTTTGGATTAATTTAATATCGCTTTCACTCAATTTGCTCTTTTTTGGTATTTTATTATTACAATTTTTTTTTATGAAAGAAAAAACTCTTTGACATAAATTACCATAATTATTAGCTAAATCATTGTTTATACAATTTTTAAGATTTTCCATTGAAATGCTTCCATCATTTCCTAAAGAAACTTCTTTTATTAAATAATATCTGAGTTGATCAATTCCATAATCTTTAATTACTTCAATTGGATCTAAAATATTACCAAGTGATTTAGACATTTTTTTATCATCTGAAAGGATCCAGCCATGTCCAAAAACTCTTTTAGGTAATGGCAAATTTGCTGCGATCAAAAAAGCTGGCCAGTAAACTGCATGAAACCTCAAAATATCTTTACCGATGATGTGAACATCAGCAGGCCAAAAAGATTTGTATTTATCATCAGCAATATTAGGAAAATTAAGTGCACTCAAATAATTAGTTAGTGCATCTAGCCAAACGTAAATAATATGATTTTTATTTTCAGGAACTGGTATTCCCCATGAAAAAGATGTTCTGCTTATTGATAAATCTTTCAATCCTTTCTCAACAAACTTAACCACTTCATTTTTTCTTGATTTTGGTAAAATAAAATCTTCATTTTTTTTATAGTGTTCTAATAATCTTTTTTGAAAAGCAGATAATTTAAAAAAGTAAGACTCTTCTTCTACCCATTCAACCGATGAACCAGATGTTTTGGATATTTTTTTTCCATTTATTTCCTCAATCTCATCTTTATCATAATAAGCCTCGTCAGAGACTGAATACCATCCACTGTATTTGTCTAGATAAATATCACCTGACTTAGTTAATCTATTCCATATTTCATTAACTGACTTAAAATGTCTAGCCTCGGTAGTTCTAATAAAATCGTTATTTGATAAATTTAATATTTTTGTAAGTGATCTAAAGGTTTCAGAAATTTCATCACAAAATTTTTTTGGGTCTTTTTTATTTTTATCTGCCTCTTTCTGTATTTTCTGGCCATGTTCATCAGTTCCAGTTAAAAATAAAACCTTATAACCCTCTAATCTTTTAAATCTTGCAAATATATCTGCAACTATACTTGAATATGCGTGACCCATATGGGGTTTTCCAGACGGATAATAAATGGGTGTTGTAATGTAAAAATTTTTACTCATTAGAAAATCTATTTTCTATTGATCTTAACAATGTGCCCTGGTTCAAGTTATATAAAAAAAAATCATTAATGTTATTTAATAAAAAATTTCTATCTTCAATAAATTTCATTTTAGTTAAACGCCTGTTGTCTTTTTTTATTTTTAAGTAATATTCTGAATAAAAAAATAATAAATCTCTAAAAAATAAATCTTTATTTTTTTTATAAAGATCTAAAATAATTTTAAAATTTTTTAAGATATTTTGGTTGATGCTTATACTATGTTCACTTAAGATTATATTAAATTTTAAAAAATTACCAGGACTTACCATAATTTTATCTTGGTCAATAATTGTATCTTGATTGTGTATATCCATTAAAAAATTCGTAATCTTGCTTCTTTGGTCATAGTTTAAAATAATTTTAAATTCTAAACACCGTGATTTGAGAGTATCAATTAAAGGTCTAGTTTTATTATTTATCAAAAAGAAGTAATCATTTTCATTTGGTTCCTCGATTAACTTAAGTAAGGCATTAATTGAATTTTTGGAAAACGTTTCTACATCATCCAAAATAATGAGTCGTTTATCATTATAAAATGGTTTTTTTTGTAATTTGTTCTTAAGATCACGTATTGTCTCAACACTTATATTTTTAAAATCATTGCTTTCTAAAAAAATTACATTCGAAATTAAATTTTTAAATAAATTTTCAAAAAAATTATTTTTACTGATAATTTTTTTTTCTAAAAAATTATAATTTTCTTTATCAAAATAGCTTGTAATTAAATGATTAATCAAAGTGGATTTACCAATACCTTTTTCTCCAGAAAGTAAAATTACTTTTGGTAGCTTTTGATTTTTAAGTAAACTAGAGAGTCTATCAAATTCTAGATCTAAACCATAAAGTTGAATTGAATGTCTTGGATTTACATTTTGGAATAACATCATTTTATATTTAGGTATTTAGAAGTTATATCAAATATTTTTTTTTCGAGTAAATTGTCATCTTTCGATGAGTCTAAAACAAAATAATTCTTTTTACCTTTTGCAATTTTGATAAATGATTTCTGAACAGTAGAGTAAAAAGATTTAGAAAAGTTATCATATCTATTTTTGGTTTTTCTTTTTAACAATCTTTTTTTAGAGGATTTTGACGATACTTTTAAAACAAATGTAAGATTAGGTTTCAAACCATTTAATATCAATTTATGAATATTATTTACGAAATTTTGATTAATTTTTTTTCCGTAAACTTGATAGGCTAAAGTTGAATCAATAAATCTATCACAAATTACTACCATTTTTTTTTTTAATGAAGGAAGTATCTTATTTTTCATATGTTCATTTCGAGCAGCAAGGTAAAGTAAAGTGTCTGTATATTTATCAAATTTATCTTTTGAAGATTTATTAAAATAATCTTTAAGGATTAGATTTCTAATCATCTCAGCACTTTTAGTTCCCCCTGGTTCTCTAGTTAGTATAGAAGAAATTTTCTTTTTTTTTAAAAATCTAAATAATTTTTTACTCTGATATGACTTACCGCATCCTTCAACACCCTCAAATGTAATAAAAAAAGGTTTCTTTTTATACATCACCCCAAATCAAATAATTAATAGAGGCAAGAAAACTTTTAAAAAAATTTATTTTTTTTAAATTTTCAGCTGCATAAAGCGGCAGACTCTTAATAAGTTTATCTTTAATTGATATTTCAAGTTGTGCAATCTGATCTCCTTTCTGAATGGGCGCAATAATTGGACCATCATATCTTAATGTTATTTTTAAATTACGAATATCTTTTTTGTTTATTGTAATATAGTAATCCTCTTTTGTAGTAACCTGAATTTTATCTTTTTTACCTAACCAAGTATTTAACTCAAAAAAAGATTTATCTTTCTCTGACACTTTAAAAGTATTAGAGTTTCTAAATCCCCAGTTCAAAAGTTTTAAAGACTCGGAACTTCTCAATTTTTTGGTAGGAAAACCTGAAACGACTGCTATCAGCCTTCTTTCATTCTTCTTCATTGAACTAGCTAGAGAATATTTTTCCACGCCTAAATATCCAGTTTTTATACCATCAACACCAACATTCTTATAAAGTAATGGATTTCTATTACCTTGTTTTATAGGATCTCCACCTGTTCTATCCCATGTAAAAGTTTTTTCTTTGAATAATTCGTAATAAATTGGATAATTTTCAATTAAATATTTTGACATTATTGCTATATCTCTAACGGTAGAAAAATTGTCTGGATCATTAATACCTGATGAATTAGTAAAATTAGATGATGTCATACCAATTTCAATGGCTTTCTCATTCATCATTTCAGCAAATTGTTCCTCTGATCCGGCAATACCTTCGGCAAGAGCTAAACAAGCATCATTTCCAGAGGCAATTATGATGCCTTTTAGTAAATCTTCAACTGAAACTTGATCATTTACCATAATAAACATCGAGGAATAACCACTTTGTGATAGTCTCCAGGCTTTTTCAGATACTACAAACAAATCATCTAAAGATAATTTGTTTTTTTTCAAAAGATCGAATGCAATTATAGAAGTCATTATTTTTGTCATCGATGCCGGGTAAATTTGAGTATCAGGGTCAAACTCATATAAAATTTCATCTGAATGAAAATCAATTAATATTGCTGTTCTAGCATTTACTTCAGGATTAGAATATGCTGAAGCAATCAGTTTAAAATATAGGACAAATAATATTAAATATTTACTCATTTTTCATTAATTGTTATATTTAATTCCTCAAACCCAAAATTTTTTAATTTAGAATAATCATTTTTTACTAAACTTATACTATTATAAGGTCCAGAATATAAATTTATTTTTTTATTGCTTTTTCTAACTATTTTTAATTTTTTTGTATCTAAATCGGGTATTTCTGATAAAATTCTTCCCTTCAAATAAGTTGCTGAGTCCTTTGAATAAAATGAAGCAATTTGTATATAAATTTTACTTTCAGTTTTTTTCTCTTTGATGCTCTTATTTTTTGAAATATTAGATATTTTTACTGACGCTACAGGTGCATTTGTTGAGATTTTTCTCTCCTCATTAAAAATTTTTGCTTTTTTAGCCACAAAGGATTTATTTTTTTTTATTTCTAGGATTTCAATTAAGGGTAATTTTTTATCTAAATTAATTTCATTCGCTACGGAGTCAGAAATTAAGACTTTATAAAAATCTGGATATTTGCCACTAATTGAATTTTTTAAAATTAAATAATCTTTTGTTTCTGGATTAGTAATCTTCAGTAATGCATTTGGTCTTACAAACTTATTAAATGCTTTGAATGACGAGATGTTGCTTGTAGGATTAAGTAACTTTCTGTTAGGTTTTTCTTTTTTTTGAATATAAGCAAAACCTTTTGAATAATAGGGCTCTCGCTTATCGAGTTTTGTATAATTTGAGCTACATGAAAAAAGAAATATTGCTAAAATAATTAATTTAAATTTCATCTTTAAAATACTCTTTTAATGTGCAAACAGCAAGAGCAAACCTGAGAGATCTATTCCAAGTCAAAATCTTCTCATAATTATCAAATATAATGTATGCCGGTGTATAGGTTTCTGCGCTTGAAATAATATCTTTATCAGGAATTATAATTGCTGATAGTGGATTATTAGTAAGTTTTAATTCCTCAAAATTATTTATATATTTTTTAAAGAAATTTACTTTTTTTTTATTAGAAATCTTTCTTGCTGAGGAATTTAGATATTTTTTTGGAATACTATCTTTTAAATTTATTTTAAAAAAACAGGGCTGATTTTTTTTCCAACCAATTCTTTTTAGATAGTTTGCTGCAGATGCGAATGAGTCTTCAGTTTTTTTTAATTCAATAGTACTATTCTTATTATGGTCAATAGCATAATCCATTATTGTTCTAGGCATAAATTGAAAATTGCCAAATGCTCCGGCCCAAGAACCAAAAAGAGCTTCTTTTTTAACAACACCTTTATCTACTAGATTAAGTAAAATAATTAGTTCTTTTGTAAAAAATTCACTTCTTCTTTTATCGAAACTTAATGTGGCTAACGATGAGACAATATCCATTTTTCCTAAATATTTTCCAAAATTAGTTTCGATTCCCATTAAAGCAAGCAACAACTCTTTTTCAACATCAAATTCATTCTCAATTCGATCTATAATTTTTTTTTCTTTTTTATATAATTTTTTTCCTTCTAAAATCTTTTTCCTAGATGATCTTTTTTTTATATATGT
>CACATS010000028.1 GCA_902535505.1 uncultured Pelagibacteraceae bacterium
CTAGATGAAATACCAAATTTAGAGAGCCTTAATTTTTCAGATATAAAAAATAATATTGTGATTTTTGAACAGAAAATGTTTTATTATAAGTTAAATCTATTTTATAGCAACTTTGTTTGGCAGGGAACTAAAGCAACTAAAAATAAAAACTTTTTGTCTCCTCAATGGTTAAGAAATATTAAGGGGAAAAAATATCCAAAATGGAGAATAGATACATTTTTTTCAAAGAAAAAGTATTCAAACTTACTTTATGTTAAAAATGGGGGATGGCATTTTACTTGCCTGAGGACAGCAGAAGAATTAGAAAAAAAACTACTAAACTTCGCTCATCACTATGAGTATGAAGAAAGTGGATTAAAAATTAATGATTTAAAAAAAATGATCAATGAAAAAAGATCAATTTATGATCACAATGTAGATCAAAAAGGCTTCAAATGGTCAGGTAAATCAATGTTAAAAAAAATTCAAAACTATGAACTTCCTGATTATATCAATAATAATTTAGAAAAATACAAAGATTGGCTCGATTAGACTTAATGAGTACTTATTTCCTCTTTTGCTTTTTCCTTTTTTCCAATTTGATCGACCTCTACCCAGTCAACTCTCTTAAAAGGTTTTGTTAAAGCAACTTTCAAAACTTCTTCTATATTTTTTACTGTAATAACTTCAATAGAATCAAGTATTGTTTTTGGCACTTCAACTAAATCTTTTTTGTTTTCAATTGGAATCAAAACTTTTTTTATTCCAGCTCTATGAGCTGCTAAAAGTTTTTCTTTTAAACCGCCAATTGGAAGAACTAAACCTCTTAATGTTATTTCACCTGTCATTGCTACGTCTTTATTTACAGGAATTTCAGTAATTGCAGAAATTATTGATGTAACCATGCCTACACCAGCAGAAGGACCATCTTTTGGTGTAGCCCCTTCTGGAACGTGTATGTGAAAATCTTTTTTATCAAATAAGGGAGGTATAATTCCATAATCTAAACTTTTAGATCTTATGTAAGATTTTGCAGCTTTCACAGACTCTTGCATTACATCACCAAGTTTTCCTGTAATTTGCATTTTCCCTTTTCCTGGCATTACCGCTGACTCGATTTTAAGAATTTCACCGCCAACTTCTGTCCAGGCTAATCCAGTAACAACTCCAATTCTATTTTCCTCTTCTATTTCACCATAATTAAATTTTTGAACTCCTAATAAGTCTTTCAAATCTTTTTCTTCCAAAGAATTGTTTACTTTTTCTTTGTTATCAATTTTTTTCACTAATTTTCTTGCTATTTTAGAAATCTCTCTCTCTAAATTTCTAACCCCAGACTCTCTTGTGTAGTGCCTTATGATTTTTCTAATAATTTTTTCATCGACATTCCACTCGTCTTTTTTTAGTCCATTATTTTTGCTTTGATTAGGTATTAAAAACTTTTGAGAAATTTTTAGTTTCTCATCCTCAGTGTACCCTGAAAGTCTTATCACTTCCATTCTATCAAGTAGTGGAGGTAAAATATTTAAAGTATTAGCAGTAGTCACGAACATTACATCCGACAAATCATAATCAACTTCTAAATAGTGATCATTAAATTCCTTATTTTGTTCTGGGTCTAAAGCCTCTAGAAGTGCAGACGAGGGGTCACCTCTATAATCATTCCCAACCTTATCAATTTCATCCAATAAAAAAAGTGGATTTTTAGTGCCAGCTTTTTTCATCATTTGAATTATTTTACCTGGTAATGATCCTATGTAAGTTCTTCTGTGACCTCTTATTTCTGCTTCATCTCTAATTCCTCCTAAAGAGATTCTAATAAATTTACGGTTAGTAGCTTTTGCAATAGATTTACCTAGAGACGTTTTGCCAACGCCAGGAGGTCCTACCAAACATAATATTGGACCCTTCATTTTTTGAATCCTTTTTTGCACAGCCAAAAACTCAATTATTCTCTCTTTTACTTTCTCAAGTCCATAATGGTCCTCATCAAGGATTTTTTGAGCATTATTCAAATCAGTATTTATTTTTGATTTATTTGACCAAGGCAGCTCTGTCATCCAATCTAGGTAATTTCTCACTACTGTTGCCTCCGCTGACATTGGGCTCATAGATTTCAATTTTTTTAATTCAGATAAGCATTTTTCTTTTGCTAATTTTGGCATTTTTGCCTCTGTGATTGCTTTTGATAAATTTGTTAATTCATCTTTACCTTCGTCAATTTCACCAAGTTCTTTCTGAATAGCTTTTAATTGTTCATTAAGATAATATTCTCTTTGAGTTTTTTCCATCTGGTTTTTTACTCTTCCACGTATTCTCTTTTCTACTGAAATAACACTAGTTTCTTTTTCAATAAATGTGTGTATTTTTTCTAATCTTTTTTTTAGATCAATCATTTCTAATAATTCTTGTTTTTCAAAAATTTGAATATTTAGATTAGAAGAGATGTTATTTGCAATATGAGAAGGGTTTTTCAAATTTTTTAAATTATTTGATACCTCGTTATAATCTTTTTTGCTTAAAATTTGTAATTTCTCAAATTTTTTCACCAATCCTGTCGCGAATAATTCTAGATCCTTTGAAATATTTTCATCTTCTACAACTTCAACCTCGCAGGTCAAGTAATTTTCTTTTTCGTTGTTATGTTTTATTATTTTTACTCTCTTTTCACCTTCTACCAGTACTTTAACGGTTCCATCAGGAAGTTTCAAAAGCTGAAGAACTTTACTTAAACAACCGTATTGAAATAAATCTTTGCTCTCTGGATCATCAATTTCAGAATTCTTCTGGGTCACCAAAACAATAGATTTATCGGATTTCATCACCTCTTGAAGGGCTTTAATTGATTTGTCTCGTCCGACAAATAAAGGAACTACCATTGAAGGAAAGATCACAATGTCTCTTAGAGGTAATAGAGGTTTAAGATATGTTGTTTTCATCAACCATTAATATGGCAATTTATTTACCAATTTCAAGAAACAAATTAAATTTAAGCCACCGATGTTGATGATTTTTTGCCATATGTGACAATGGGCTCTGAATCACCTTTAACTGAAGATTTGTCCACCGTAACTTTAATTACGTTTTCCATGTCTGGTAATTCAAACATTGTTTTTAATAAAATATTTTCAAGTATTGACCTTAATCCTCTAGCACCTGTTTTCTTTGAAATCGCTTTTTTTGCTACCTCAACAATCGCGTCCTCTTTGAATTCTAATGACACGTTTTCAAATTCAAACAATCTCTGATATTGTTTAATTAAAGAATTTTTTGGCTCTTTTAAAATTTTAACAAGAGAAAATTCATCTAAATCATCGAGTGTAGCTATAATTGGCATTCTGCCAATAAACTCTGGAATTAATCCATACTTGATTAAGTCTTCAGGTTCCAACATTTTCATAATCTCCGAAAGTGGTTGCTCTTTATAGCTTTTTACTTTTGCACCAAAACCTATAGAACTACCCTTTCCTCTGCTGTCTATCAATTTATCCAAGCCTGCGAAAGCACCACCACAAATAAATAAAATATTTGTTGTATCAACTTGTAAAAATTCTTGTTGCGGATGTTTTCTACCGCCTTGTGGTGGAACACTTGCTATTGTTCCTTCCATAATTTTTAATAGTGCTTGTTGAACACCTTCACCAGATACATCTCTAGTGATAGATGGGTTTTCTGATTTTCTACTAATTTTGTCTACTTCATCTATATATACGATACCTCTTTGAGCTTTTTCGACATTGTAGTCAGCTGATTGTAAAAGTTTTAAAATTATATTTTCAACATCCTCACCTACGTAACCTGCCTCTGTGAGAGTAGTTGCGTCTGCCATAGTAAAAGGTACATCTAATATTCTAGCTAAAGTTTGAGCTAATAGAGTTTTTCCGCAGCCGGTCGGGCCTACAAGTAATATATTTGATTTAGATAGCTCAACGTCTTTACTATTTTTAGTTTCATGATTTAGTCTTTTATAATGATTATGAACTGCAACAGATAAAATTTCTTTTGCAAGCTTTTGACCAATAACATATTCGTCTAAAACTCCACAAATTTCTTTTGGAGAAGGTACTCCCTCTTGATGTTTTACCAAAGAACTTTTATTTTCTTCTTTAATAATATCCATACAAAGTTCAACACATTCATCACAAATGAACACAGTCGGACCAGCAATAAGTTTTCTTACTTCATGTTGGCTCTTTCCACAAAAAGAACAATATAAAATATTTTTATTATTTTTTTCACTCATAGCGAATCAATATGATTAATATAAAACTCTAAAATAAGGTAATCAAGTTGAAGTTGTGTTTAAAGCTATATCTAGTGTTTTATTTTCTTTTTTCCACAACAGAGTCAATCAAGCCAAATTTTTTAGCTTCATCAGCTGTCATAAAATTATCTCTTTCTAAAGCGTCGGATATTTCACTAACTGATTTTCCTGTATGTTTAGAATAAATTTTATTCAGTCTCTCTTTCAAAGACAAAATTTCCTTTGCGTGTATTTGTATATCAGTTGCTTGCCCTTGGAATCCAGCTGATGGTTGGTGAACCATAATTCTTGAATTAGGAAGAGAATATCTTTTTCCTTTCTCACCAGCTGCCAACAAAAAAGAGCCCATTGATGAGGCTTGCCCTATGCATAAAGTTGAGACAGGTGAATTTATATATTGCATTGTGTCATATATACCTAAACCAGCTGTGACCAAACCTCCTGGACTATTAATATAAAAATTTATTTCTTTATTAGGATTCTCTGATTCTAAAAATAAAAGTTGCGCAGTCACAAGAGATGCAACAGCATCATTTACTGGACCAACTAAAAAAACAATTCGTTCTTTTAATAGCCTTGAATAAATATCATAAGCTCTTTCTCCCTTGCTTGTTTGTTCAACAACCATTGGTATAAGACTATTCATTTTTTCATTTAATTCACGACTCATTATTGGTTTATACAACTATTGATTACTTTTTACTAATTTTTTTTGATTTGGTCTTAATTTTTGTAGATGATGTAGATCTAGTTTTGTCACTGTCTACATCTGTCTTATTAAATGCAGCAATTATTTTCTCAGCCTCACTTGTATTAATTTCTTTAGAAGTAAGATTTATTTTTGATTTGATTAATTCAATTATTTTTTCTTCATACAAAGAACCTTTTAAACTTAGAGAAGCATTAGGGTTTTTTTGATAATAATCCAAAATCATTTTTTCTTGACCAGGCATGCCCTTTATTTGTTTTTGTATTTCATTTCTAACTTCTTCATCTGATATTTTTAAATCATTTTTTTCTCCATATTCATTAAGTAATAAACCAAGTTTAATTCTAGATTTTGCTAACTTTTCATTATTAGATTTATGTTTTTCTTTATCTTCTGGTTTAAGGTTCTGAGTAATGATTGAAAGCTCTTGATCTATCAAATTTTGAGGTAAGTCTACAGTATGATTTTTTTCAATTTGATCCAATATTTCTTTTTTAGTAATCGAGTTAAGAGCTTGAGAATATTGACTTGAAATTTGTTTTTCAATTAAAATTTTTAAGTCTTTTATATTTTTTGCTCCCATTAACTTAGCAAAATTTTCATCAATTTTTATAGCTTTAGGTTTTTTTATATTTAAGATTTTACAATTAAATTTAGTATTTTTGTTAGCAAGTTCTTTTTTGGGATGATTTGCAGGAAGTGAAGCATCTAAAATTTTTGTATCATTTTTTTTAACACCAATTAGTTGTTCATCAAAACCTTTTAAAAAAAGATCTTTTCCTAA
>CACATS010000029.1 GCA_902535505.1 uncultured Pelagibacteraceae bacterium
TCTGCTACGTTTGCTTTTTCTAAACCAGCAATTATCACAATGTCTCCTGCTTCTCCCGTTTGAATTGGTACTTTTTTAGTTCCTTCATATCTAAATATTTTCGTTAATCTTCCCTCATCGACCTTTTCACCATTTAGATTTATCGCCTTAATTTGCTGGTTGGCTTTTGCAGTTCCTTGAGCTATTTTACCGACTAAACTTCTTCCCAAAAAGCTATCTGCATAGAGCAGAGTTGATAGCATAGCGAATGGCTTTGTTTTGTCTAAATTAGTTGGTTTTACATGTTTAATAATTAAATCTAGTAATGGGTTCAAATTTTCTCTAGGACCATCAATCTCTTTAGATGCCCATCCCGATCTACCGCTTGCATATAAAACTGGAAAATCTAATTGTTCTTCATCAGCATCTAAACTAACAAAAAGATCAAATGTTTCATTTAAAACCTCGTTTGCTCTTTGATCAGCCTTATCTAATTTATTTATTATTACAATTGGTTTTAAACCTTGTTTTAAAGCTTTTGCTAATACAAATTTTGTTTGAGGCATTACACCCTCTGCCGAGTCTATTAACAACAAAGCGCCATCAGCCATATGTAAAACCCTTTCTACTTCGGCTGCAAAATCTCTATGACCGGGAGTGTCAATAATATTAATCCTAGAGTCTCTCCAATTGATCGATGTAGGTTTTGCAAGGATTGTAATTCCTCTTTCTTTCTCCAATTCACCTGAGTCCATTACTCTCTCTTCGATATTCTCATTTTCTCTAAAAGTGCCACTTTGCTTCATTAGACTGTCAATCAAAGTTGTTTTTCCATGATCAACGTGAGCTATAATGGTAATATTTCTAATAGAGTCTGTCATTTTGGTTGCGGGGGTAGGATTTGAACCTACGACCTTCAGGTTATGAGCCTGACGAGCTACCAGACTGCTCCACCCCGCGATAAATTATTTCTTTTTTTTTATGTTAATAGCTTGGAGCTTATCTTTTTCTTCTTTTATATCGTAAAAAATAGTTTGTTCCTCTTTTAGAACTCTTAATTTTGAATCTTCAAGAGCAGAAACATGTAGAAAAATATCTTTTTTACTTTCATCATCAGTTATGAAACCATAACCTTTCTTGGCGTTAAACCACTTTACTTTACCTGATGGCATTTCAAATCCTCTCATTTAATTATTTAATATCTATTCTTTAGTTTTTGGAGTTTTTTTATTCTTTTAAGGTTTTCAGTTTGAACTCTCTTTTTTTTTTCAGAGGGTTTTTCATAAGTACTCTTCATTTTCATAACTTTAAAAAAACCTTCTTTTTGAAGCTTTCTTTTTAAGACTCTTATAGCTTGTTCAACATTGTTATCTTTTACGTCTATTTTAATAAAAACCTCCAGTTAATTTTCAAGCTAGTTATCATCTGTAATAATGTTTGTCTATAGTGAAGCTGCTTGAGACTTTTTTTCTTCTCTTATTTTAGCTTTTTTTTCCCTTTCAATTCGTCTTTTTGCTTTATCTAAACTTTTTTGAAAAGCCTCTTGGGTACATAAAGCTAAAATCACAGGATCTCTTGCTTTTAAATTTGAAAAATTCCAGTAACTTCTTTTTCTTATTAGCGAAACGGTTCCTTTTGTACTTCCTACAAGTTTTGAAATTTGACCATCAGTTAAATCAGGAGCGTTTTTACACAACCATAAAATAGCATCAGGCCTATCTTGTCTTTTAGATAAAGGTGTGTACTTTGGTTTTTTTCTCTCCTTGATTTCAACTTCATCAAGTTTTTTTAATAAACTTAATTTTTTGGATGGATCTTTTGAGCAATTCTCTATTTCTTCTCTCGAAAGTTGGCCTGCTAAAATTGGATTATATGCTTTTATTCCTTTAGCTACGTCACCGTCAGCAATACCTTTTACCTCAAGTTCATGAAGATTACAAAATTCAGCTATTTGCTTAAATGTCAAAGTTGTGTTTTCAACAAGCCAAACTGCAGTGGCTTTTGGCATAAAAGGTGACTCGGTCATAATTTTATTTTTTTAATCTTAGATTACTAAATTTTTTGTTGTATTTGCTTACTCTACCCTTATCTAAAACTTTTTGTGATCCCCCTGTCCACGCGAAATGAGATTTTGGATCTATGTCCAATTTTAAAGTATCATTTTCTTTACCCCAAGTTGATCTAGTTTCGAATTCAGTACCATCAGTCATAATAACTTTAATTCTATGATAGTCTGGATGTATTTTCTTTTTCATTTGCGAAGTCTTATATTAATATTTGTTCTCACTCAATATCTTTATTTGCTTATTAAATCTAACAATTCGTTATGTATGTTTGAGTTACTGGCTATGATGTTCTTTTTTAAGGGATTATTCTTATCTTCCTCAAAAAAATTTATAAACCCACCAGCTTCTTTAAGTATTATTATTCCAGCAGCAATGTCCCAATAATTAAGCTCTCTTTGCCAGTAACCATCAAACCTTCCACAAGCAACATATGCCATGTCTAGAGCAGCACTGCCAAATTTTCTAACATTAGATACATTTTTTGAAACGTTTATATACTCAGAGAATATCTTATTTTTAATTTTACTATTCCCCTTTGGACCTCCAGTAACAATTAAAGCATCCTTTATTATCTTTTTATTAGAAACTCTTATTCTCGAATTATTAAGATATGCTCCGTTACCTTTTTCTGCAACGAACATTTCATTTATTATAGGATTGAATATTACGCCACAAATGATTTCGCCTTTTTCCTCATAAGCAATTGATATTGCAAATTGAGGTATTCCATTTAAAAAATTCATTGTCCCATCTATTGGATCGATGATCCATTTTTTTTCAATATTTGATTTATTAATTATTCCTGTTTCCTCAGTTATTATTCCATGTTCAGGATGAGCTTTTTGAATCTCTTCAATTAATATTTTTTCAGTCCTTTTATCTGCCGAGGTAACAAAATCACCAGGACCTTTAGTCGATACTTGAAGATTTTCTATTTCACCAAAATCTCTTATCAATGATCTAGATGCTTTCATACATACTTTAATTATTAAATTTATTTGTGGAGAGTTTAATCTCATCAATTTACTCTTTTTACGTATTCTAATGTTCGTGTATCAATTATAATTTTTTCTCCACTTTCAATAAAAGGAGGAACATTAATCTTAATACCACAATCAAGTATTGCGGGTTTGTAAGAGGAGGAGGCCGTTTGATTCTTTATTGCCACATCAGTTGTTTCAATTGTGCATTCAATGCTGTTTGGCAGCTCTATCGAGATTGGTTTTTCCTCCATAAATGAAATAGCAACTTCTAAATTTTCTTTTAACAACTTATATTGTTCTCCAATTATAGATTTAGGTATTTCTACTTGATCAAAAGTTAAGTTATCCATAAAGTGACAGTTATCACCATCTATGTATAAAAAATTGAATTTTTTTTCATTCACTTCTGCTTTTTCTATAGTTTCATTTGATCTAAACCTTTCGTTTAATTTTGTTCCTTTAATAACACTTTTTAATTCTACTTGATTAAAAGCTCCACCTTTTCCAGGTTTAACATGTTGAGTTTTTAAAACATTCCAATAGTCGTTCTTATGTTCTATTATCATTCCAGGTTTAATTTCGTTTGCCGTTATTTTCATTTAAATTTTCTAATCGCTTGCTCAGGTTTTAATTTCGGGTTATCCCAAATAAAACTTGATAATGCAATATATTTTGCACCAGCGCTCACCAATTTTTTATAATTAGTATTATTAATACCACCAATAACTACTATTGGTTTTTTTATATTTTTTTTTGCCCATTTTAAAATGTTTAAATTTGCTTTTTTAGCAATTGGTTTAAGTTTTGATTTAAAAAATGATCCGAAAGCGATGTAATCAGCTTTATTCTTAATAGCGTCTTTTGCAAGAATTTTAGAATTATGACATGTGATTCCTAAAATTTTTCCTTTTAATTTTTTTCTTGCAATTTTAAAAGATCCATCGAGCTGACCCATATGACAACCATCAGCTTTAACTTTAGAACTCAATTTAAAATAATCATTAATTATAAAATTAACTTTATGTTTAGTTGTAATTTTTTTTATCTTTTTGGAGATATTAAGAAGTTTTTTTTGACTTACATTTTTTAACCTTAATTGAAAAAACTTCACATTTTTAAACGATAATACTTTGTCTAAACTTGCATAGAAATTGTTATCAATTTTATCAGGTGAAATTAAGTATACTAATTTCTTCAAAGGTATTAGGCCGCAAACTCTTTCTCTAATTCTTCTGACCACTCCCCTTTAGATGATAGACCATTCATTTTAGCTCTATGGTTAAAAGCTTTTTGGATATTTTCTGTATTTTCTTGATTTTTTCCAAATTCTTTTAATGCACTCGCTTGCAATCCTCTTCCATAAGAAAAGGTAATCAAAAAATTAGTATCATTTATTTTATTAATTTCATTTAAGTTTTTACTAGACTCTATCTCTGACTGGCCGCCAGATAAAAAAGCTATTCCAGGCACTTCAGCCGGCACATTTTTTTTCAAACAATCCAAAGTTTTCTTGGCAATTTCCTCAGCACTAGATTTATCTTTACACTCTGAGCCAGATATAATCATATTAGGTTTGAGAACAGTTCCATTTAAATCAACTTTATGAATTTCAAGTTCGTTATAACACTCATTAAGCACATTAGTTGTAACTTGATAGCATTTATCAATATTATGTGAACCATCCATCAAAACTTCTGGTTCAACTATTGGCACCATTTTAGCTTCTTGAACCAAAGCAGCATATCTCGCTAATGCATGAGCGTTAGATTTAATTGATTGAACTGATGGAAATTTATTTGAAATTTTATACACTGCTCTCCATTTTGTAAATCTTGCACCTAAATCATAGTATTCTTTTAATCTTTCTCTTAAACTATCCAAACCCTCTGTTACTGTCTCATCACTAGATCCAGCAAGAGGTTTCGCCCCTTTATCGACCTTGATACCTGGTACAGCTCCATGTTTAGAAATTAATTCTGGAATTGATGGGCCCAAAGTAGTTTTCTGCCGAATCGTCTCATCGAATAAAATTACCCCGCCAATAAAATCTTTCATGGCACTTGAATTAAAAAGAGTTTGTCTAAAATTTAGTCTATTTTTTTCAATGTTCTCAACATTTATACTTTTAAATCTTTTAGCTATTGTTCCAGTGCTTTCATCTGCAGCAAGGATACCTTTTCCCTTAGCACACATTTTTTTGGCAATTTCATTTAATGTCATAGCGATTTTTTATTTTAAAACACTTATACCAGGCAAGTCTTTTCCTTCTAAGTACTCTAAAAAGGCACCTCCTGCTGTTGATAAGTGTGAGAAAGAAAGTTTGTTTTTAACTTTATTTACTGCAGCTAGAGTGTCACCGCCTCCAAGAATAGATATTAATGATTTTTCATTAGTATTTTTGGAGATATTTTCTGCAATCGATAATGTGCCTCTTGAGAAATTTTCATTTTCAAAATACCCAGCTGGACCATTCCATAAAACCGTATTAGATTGATTTATAGTTTTTTGAATATTTTTAATGGTATTTTTACCTATATCTAAAATTATTTCGTTATCTAATATTTCATTAAGGTTTTTATTTTTACCACTTCCATAAAAATCGGTCCCTACCATGCAATCTTCTGGTATTAAAATTTTACAATTATTTAATGCTGCTTTTTTATAAATATCTTTAATTATTTTGTTTGTATTT
>CACATS010000030.1 GCA_902535505.1 uncultured Pelagibacteraceae bacterium
CAACAAAAAAATAATTAGTTAATCGATCTCTACTATCAAAAATCGGGAAATATCTCTGATGCTTCTCAAGAGTCGAGATTATAATTTCTTTAGGTATTTCTAAATAATCTTTACTAAAACTCACATGAAGTAAATTGGGATCTTCAACAATATTAACGACTTCTTCTAAAAGTTTAAGGTTTAGACCTTCTTTATACTGTTTAGATTGAGAAAATGAACTTATTTTTCTTAGAATAATCTCTTCTCTTTCTTTATGATCCACGATTATTTTGTTAGTTTTTAAAAAATTTAAGTAATCCCTAAAATCTTTTATCTTTTTAGTTTTTATAGTTAAATCTTGTTCAATAATTACCTCATCGGTGGTATCGAGATGTTCAAATTTAAATGTTAATTTTTTATTGTTGAACTTTGCAAAAATTGACCTGAGAGGCCTACCCCACATCAAATTGTGATCTGACCATTTCATTGACTTTTTCCAATTAATTGATCCTATTGCCTTTGGAATAATTTTAATTAACAAGTCCTCAACCAAAATTAATTGAGATTGTGTTTTAACAAAGTAAAATTTTCCTTTATCAGTATTTTTTTCAATTAAGTCTTTCTCATTTATATTTTTAGCTTTCATGAAACCTTGCAATACTTGATTAGTAGAACCCACCTTGGGTCCCTTGATTTCTTTTGCCTTTATTTTAATTTTTTCAGTAAGATCTTTTGTAAATATTGTTAGTCTTGTTGGTGAAGAGTAAACTGATAATTCTTTATGCCTTATATTCTCTTCCTTAAAAGAATTTTCAATATATTGTTTTATTTGAGACCTTGCTGATATTTGTAATTGTGGTGGAATTTCCTCACTATATAATTCCAATAAAAGTTCTGCCATAATTTAATTTTGTGAACTTAGCCATAAAGCACCGCAACCTTTTGCGAGCTCCCTAATTCTTGTAATATAACCAGTTCTTTCAGCAACACCAACAACACCACGGGCATCTAATAAATTAAAAATATGACTTGCTTTTAGACATTGATCATAAGCTGGCATTGAGAGTTTTTTTTCGAGTAAAGATTTACATTCTTTTTCTGTATTTTCAAAACTTTTTAGCAAAGTATCAGTATCCGCGAACTCAAAGTTATAAGCAGAAAATTCTTTTTCGGATTGAAAAAAAACTTCTTTATATTTTACGCCATCATTATTCCAATCAAGGTCAAAAACATTATTTTTCCCTTGAACAAACATACAAAGTCTCTCTAAACCATAGGTAATTTCAACTGGAACAGGTTTACACTCTATACCTGTCATTTGCTGAAAGTAAGTAAATTGAGTAATTTCCATCCCATCACACCAAACTTCCCATCCTAATCCCGCTGCTCCTAAAGTTGGACTTTCCCAATCATCTTCAATAAAACGGATATCATGATTTTTTACATCAATACCTATAGCCGCTAAGCTTTTTAAATAAAGTTGTTTAATATTTTTTGGAGAAGGTTTAATAATTACTTGATATTGATAATAGTGTTGTAATCGATTTGGATTTTCACCGTACCTTCCATCTGTTGGTCTTCTTGACGGCTGTACATACGCAGCTTTCCAAGGTTTAGGGCCAAGCGATCTTAAAGTTGTTGCGGGATGAAATGTCCCCGCGCCAACTTCCATGTCATAGGGTTGTAAAATAACACATCCATGTTTACCCCAAAATTTTTGGAGATTCATAGTTAAGTCTTGAAAAGACAAAAAATTTAATTTTTCAAATTTTTTTTTTTTTACTTTTTTTTTTGCTGGCATTTATAAACCAAATTTTTGCCACATCGACTTTTCTTCAATTATGTTTGCGATTTTTTCAACTGGATCTTGTGTAGACGAAGATAATTTCTTTGCTAAAAAACCTTTTGGTTTTTCAAAAGTTTTAATAACCACTTTATCACCAAATTTTTCTTTTAAAATTTGATCTGCATTGCCTATTCCATCAACTAATCCAAGTTTGAGAGAGGCCTTTCCTGTCCAAAATTCTCCAGTAAAAATATTATTTTTTTCGGGATCTTTTAGCTTTGATCCTCTACTTTTTTCTACAACTTTAATAAAATCTTCATGAAGCTCTAATTGAATATTTTTTAACCTTTTTATATCTTCTTCTTTCTCTTCTTTAAAAGGGTCCAGAGTGCTTTTGTTTTTTCCAGCAGTATAAACTCTTCTCTCAACTCCAATCTTTTGAATTAACTCCTTAAATCCAAAAGAAGCTGATATTACGCCAATTGAGCCTATTATTGAGCTAGAGTTTGCGTATATTTCATCACCGGCGCAGGCAATAAAATATCCTCCCGAAGCAGCAACATCTTCTGCAAAAACAATTACTTTGATTTTATTTTTTTCTGCAAGTTGTCTTATATAACTATAAATTAAGTGTGATTGAACTGGCGATCCCCCTGGTGAATTAATGGAAATAGCCACATGAGATATTTTTTTTACTGAAAACGCTTTATTTAAAATATCTCTTTGATTAGCTAACTCCATGCCTTGTTTAAATCTGCCGCCTGAGCCAATTATCCCAGTTAGTCTAACATGCGGTACAATTTTTTTTTTCTTAAAAAATGAAAACATATATTTACGAAGATTACTTAAACTTATAACAGCTAAAAATTAAATTTTAATCAATAATTACGCTACTTGTAGTTGAATTATAGGTGCGTCACCACGTTTCTAATTAAAAATTTATAATTAGCTAAAAACAAATATAAATATTATTAATGGGATTAGTTATACCACTAAAAAAATCAGCGAATTCAGCTTACTTAGAATTAAAAAATCTTCTGAGTGAAAAACTTCAGAATGTGGAGACACTTATACTACAAAAGCTAAAAAGTGATGTAAATCTTATTGAAAAAATGAGTAATCACCATCTTAGTTCAGGTGGAAAAAGATTAAGAGCATTATTAACACTAGGATCTGCAAAATTAACGGGATACAAAGAAAATGTTAGAGATATAAATTTAGCAGCTTGTGTAGAACTAATTCATTCTGCAACGTTATTGCATGATGATGTGATTGATGAAAGTAAGCTAAGAAGGGGATCACAAACAACAAATTCAATTTGGGGGAATCAATCTTCAATTTTAGTTGGTGATTATTTATTAAGTAGGTGTTTTGAAATGATGGTAGAAGACGGTGACTTAGAAGTTTTAAAATTGTTATCTTCCACCTCTGCAAAGATTGCCCAAGGTGAAGTTATGCAACTTCAGCATAAAGGGGAGGCTGATTTATTAGAAGAAACATATCTAGATATAATTAATTTAAAAACTGCCGCACTTTTCTCAGCTGCTACTAAAACAGGTGCATGTTTATCTCAAAGCAATGAAAAAGAAAAAAAAGCATTAGAGTCATATGGAAAAAATTTAGGACTAGCATTTCAAATTGCGGATGACGCTCTTGATTATTATGCAAAAGAAAAATTGTTCGGAAAAGAAATAGGTAAAGATTTTTTTGAGGGAAAGGTAACACTGCCCTTAATTTCGATATTTCAGAAAGGTAATGATAAAGAAAAAAAATTTTTAGCTGGAATAATGAAAAAAGAAAGCAGAACAGTTGAAGATTTTGGTGAAACTCTCTCTTTAATTAATAAATATAAAGCAGTTGAGGCCACATTTAAAAAAGCAGAATTTTTTGTTAATGTTTCTTTTGATGCCTTAGCTATTTTTCCTGAAACTGAAGATAAACGAATTTTACAAAACTTAACTAGTTTTAGTCTTAACAGATCTTTTTAAGGGTAAAGCAGTTCTTTTTCCCAACTTCCATTTTTTTTTTTATAATTTAATCTTTCGTGTATTCTGCCTTCGCCGTCTAACCAAAATTCTATTTCTTTAGGCAGTAATCTCCATCCTGACCAATGTGGCGGTCTAGGAACTTTTTTTTGATCAGGAAATTTTTTTTCAAATTCTTTAATTTTTTCTGTAAATGTTTCTCGTTTGCCTAAAATTTCTGATTGAGATGAGGCCCACGCACCTATTCTATTTTTGTACGGTCGAGAGTTATAATAATCATCTGCCTCTTTAGCTGAAACCTCTTCAACTTTACCAATCACTCTTACTTGGCGTCTTAAGCTTTTCCAATGAAAGCACATTGAAGCTTTTTGATTTTCTTTAAGCTCATTTCCTTTTTTGCTATTAAAATTGGTATAAAAAACGAAACCCTTTTCACTTAAACCCTTAAGAAGAACCATCCTAACATTAGGCTGATTATCTTTACTTGAAGTTGCAACCGCAACAGCATTAGGGTCATTAATTTCGCTTTCTTCAGCTTTTGAAAACCATTTTTTAAATAATTCTATAGGATTATCTAAATCTTCAAAGATAATATCTAAACCTAGTGTATTTTTACCATTTTTTTGATTCATAATTTCTTTAAAATAATTTATACATTATTTATATATGTCTTTTAATACTTTTGGGAAAATTTTTAGGTTTACTACTTGGGGAGAGTCACATGGGCCAGCAATTGGGTGTGTGATTGATGGATGCCCACCAAATATAACTATTTCTGAGAAGGATATTCAGAAAGATATGGACAGGAGAAGACCTGGGCAATCTAAGTTTACAACGCAAAGAAAAGAGTCTGATAAAGCTATAATTTTATCTGGCGTTTTCGAAGGTAAAACTACCGGAACTCCGATTTCAATAATAATACATAATGAAGATAAAAGATCTAGAGATTATGAAACAATTAAAAATAAATTTAGACCTGGACATGCTGATTATACGTATTTCAAAAAATATGGTATAAGGGATTATA
Organism: uncultured Pelagibacteraceae bacterium; assembly: GCA_902535505.1. Classification (GTDB taxonomy): domain Bacteria; phylum Pseudomonadota; class Alphaproteobacteria; order Pelagibacterales; family Pelagibacteraceae; genus Pelagilacustribacter. The sequence continues at coordinate 4,778 of CACATS010000030.1, forward strand.
GAGGAGGCGGCAGACAGTCTGCTAGAGAAACCGCATGCAGAGTTGCTGCTGGAGCAGTAGCAAAAGTAGTATTAAAAAAACTGATTGGCAGTAAGTTTAATGTTGTTGGAGCAGTAACACAATTAGGGTTGATGTCCTGCGATAAATCTAATTGGAAAGATAGTGAAATTAGAAAAAACCCATTTTTCTGTCCTGATAAAAAGTCTGTAAAACTTTGGGAAAAATATCTTCTCGCCGTCAGGAAAGCAGGATCTTCATGTGGTGCAATAATTGAGTTGAGGGCGTCTGGTATTCCAGTTGGCCTTGGGGCTCCCATATATTCGAAATTAGATACTGACATAGCTGCTGCATTAATGAGTATCAACGCAGTTAAAGGAGTTAATATTGGAGCTGGTATGAATGCAGCTTTTTTAAGTGGTGAGGAAAACTCAGATGAAATGAGCAAAGGATCTGGAAAGTTGAAATTTAAAACTAATCAGGCCGGGGGAATTTTAGGAGGAATTTCATCTGGTCAAAACATTGTGGCTTCATTCGCGGTGAAACCTACTTCCTCAATTTTAACTAGTCGAAATACTATAAATAAAGAAGGTAAAAATACAAAAATTTCTGTCAGGGGGAGGCATGATCCGTGTGTTGGTATTAGAGCAGTACCAATTGGTGAAGCGATGATTAATTGCGTGCTATTAGATCACTATCTTTTGAATAGAGCACAATGTAGTTAATTAGAAATCTTGTTTTTATTTTTAGCTAAAATTATATTTGAATTTAATGTTTCTTCTACCTTAGTTGATATAGACAGACTATCTAAACCTGCTAATTCATACATTTTTTCCGGAGTGTCTTGGTCTATAAAAATATCAGGTAAAATCATAGATCTAAATTTTAACCCAGTATCAAAAACACCTCTA
>CACATS010000031.1 GCA_902535505.1 uncultured Pelagibacteraceae bacterium
AAAAAAATTTAAAATTATTACTGCATTATCTGTTTTCTATGACTCTACTGATCCAAATAAATTTCTAAAAGATGCAAAAAAACTTCTTTCTAAAGATGGAATTTTTTTATTAGAGTTTGCTGATTTAGCTTCAATAATTAAAAATAAGATGTTTGACACTATCTGTCACGAGCATTTGGAATATTATAGTAGCGAAGTAATTACAAAGCTATGTAAAAAAAATGGTTTAAGAGTCTTCAATATTAAAAGCAATGACATTAATGGAGCGAGTAAACAATATTTTGTTTGTCATGAAAAATCTCATTATAAAAATAACAAACTAACACTAAACAAGGTCTTAAATTTTGAAAAAAGTTTAAAATTAACTGATGAGAAAACTTTTAAAAACTTTATTCAATCGATTAATCAGTTAAGAAAAAAGCTTTATTCTCTTTTAAACAAGTACAAGAAGACAGGAAAAAAAATTCATTGCTATGGAGGTTCAAAGTTTTTTTCACCTGGTGCTGATATTAAAGAGCTTGAAAAACTGGACTCTAAAAAAGCAAAAAAACAAAAACTTTTCTCTAAAGTTGATGATTTACAAAAAATAGATATTCCAATTATTTCATTTGTTGAGGGTTATGCTTTAGGCGGCGGTTTTGAGCTTGCTCTTTCAAGTGATTTAATTATCGCAAGTTCCGAAGCAAAATTTGGTTTACCTGAAATCAATTTGGGATTAATTCCAGGTATTGGTGGAACGCAAAAAACAAAAAAATTTACCTCAAATCAAAATATTAAGTATTTAGCAATGTCAGGAGAAATTATCGATGCCAATACAGCAATGAAATATGGAATTGTTTCACAAATTATTCCTAAAGAAAATTTTAAAGAATTTACTTTAAATTTTTTAAGCAAGATTTCATCAAAGCCAAAAAAATCATTAATAGTAATTAAAAATTTAGTTAACTCAGAAGAAAATTTAAAAAAATCTTTAAAAAAAGAAAGACATGAGTTTTATAAATTGCTTGATAGCGATAATAAAAAAATTGGCATAAAAAGCTTTCTTAATAAAACAAAGCCTAATTGGAAATAAATCATCTTCTAGTTGTAGACAATTTGCATACCTGTAATAATTTTTTAACATAGTTAATGTATTAATAATTTGAATAAGGTTAATTATGAAAAAAATTATTTTAATATTATCTTTTATTATTTTTACTTCTGCAAACGCAGGAATGAGCGATAAAGATAAATCAAAAGCGTTGGATTGCGTTGGGATTTATATGGCAAATTACTTCCTGCCATCAGGAGAAAAATTTGAATATGGTATGAAAGAAAAATCAATTTCAACTGTAAAAGTTTTGAAAACATATGCACTTGAAATTGGAATACCAGAAAAAGAATGGGATGCAGAAGTTAACAAGGCTGTAGATAAACATTACGGTTCAAAATACGATGAAGCCAAAACTGAAAAGTGCCATTCTTTTGTAGAAGCTTTAGTTCCTAACGGAGCTGAAAGAGTAAAAAAAGTAGTACAAACATTATATTAAATAATGAGCGGGTACGTCATAGCCAATATAGATGTTAAAAATCCTGAAGCTTATAAAGAGTATGTTGGAAAAGTAGTTCCAACAGTACAAAAATTCGGAGGTGAATACCTTGTACGTGCCGGCGAGTTCAAAGTTATAGATGGTGAGTGGAAATATCCTAGAACAGTAGTAATTAAATTTCCAACTTATGAAAAAGCTTTAGAGTGGTATGACTCTGAGGAATATAAACCGGTAAAACCAATTCGATTAGCAAATTCAGTTGCTAATGGAATAATAATTAAAGGAGTTTAAATGACAAAAGCCTATTTAGTAGCTATGCCCACAATAAAAGACAATGATATGTTTGCAAAAGAATATGCAAGTAAAGTAGCTGATACTTTAAAACCATTTGAAGGAAAATTTCTTGTGAGAACTCCAAATAAACTAGTTAAAGAAGGGGATGAAAAATCTCTCACAGTAGTTATTGAATTTCCAAGTAAGGAGAAAGCTCTTGGATGGTATAATTCTTCAGAGCATCAAAAAATAGTAGTTCATAGAAGAGCTGCAACAGACCCATCAAGTTCAATAGTGATCTGTGAAGAGTCTGATTCATATTAAAAAGAGGAGGGTGAAAAAATGAAAAACTATATGGTGACGCATACTTTTAAATCTGCTGAAATGAAGAAAAAATTTACTGATACAGTGGCTTCTATGAAGATGGAGGATATTGTTAAGAGTATGAAAAGTGACAACGCTGCTTGTCAAATGACTTGGAATACACCAGGAGACACAATGGAGATGTATTGTTGGTGGAAAGGTAAAGATGAGCAAGCAATTATTAATCAACTAGGTCAAATGAATGATTTTTTCACTCCTCATAAGTTTGTTGAGTGCACAGATCAAGTCATGGACTACAACGCATAGGATATTTATGATCGATAAATTTGGAAACGCATTTTATTTAATAATTTACTTAGCACATTTTATTATAGTAGGTAGCTACGCTTACCAATTAGTCTTTGATACTAAAAAATTTCTAAAGGGTAGAGGAGTTGATAAAACTGCTACCTTGATTACGAGATTTGCAGGCTCATTCATGATCGCTACAGTTTTAATGGCAATATATATCGCTTTTATAAGACCAGGTGGTGTAGAGGCTACTTGGGCCTTCTTTAACTTAGTCTTTATAATGAACGTTTCGATATTAGTTGTTAATTTTTATACATTAAAAATTGATAAAACAGGTTTAACTAAGAAAACTAGAAATGATGGAATTTACGCTCCACTAGTTTTAGTTATTATCAGCGCTATTCTTTGTTACGGTTTAGCAGATAAGATTTACGTTTAAGGAGAAAAATGGCAAAGTTTATGAATATTGTTAGATGCAAAGTAAAATCATCTAGCAGAGAAGAATATTTAAAAAAAATTGATGAGCGGCCAAAGTTCGATGGTCAAATTTCAGCAAAGTACGTTGAAACTAAACCTAACGAATTTTTTATGATTGGTGAATGGAATTCTGAAGATGACATTGCTAAAGCAAGACCAAAAATGATTGAATTTTTGGACTCACTTCGGCACACTTTAGAAGAACTGTCATCAGATTTAGGAGTAACTGATCCTCATTCTGGTACAGTTGTAATCGAGAAATAGGAAAGGGGTAACAATGGCAAAATTTTATACACTTGGATGTTACACAGCTAAAGGTCTTGGAGGATTTGTAAGCAATCCGTCTACAGACAGAAAAGCTGCTACATCTGCACTTGCTGCTTCTGTAGGAGCTAAAGTGACTCAATACTCAGGCCTAAGAGGAAAATATGATTTTATGGCAGTGATTGAGGGAACTTTTGAACAAGCTGCTGCAGCTGCAATGGTTGCTGTTTCTAGTGGCGCTGTTTCAGATTTTACAATTTTAGAAGATGTAGATCTTAATGAAATAGCTAAAACTGCTCAGAAAATGGCTTCATCTTACAAAGAGCCTGGAAAATAAAGTATTTATTTTATCAAACATAGGTTAAAAAAAACCTATGTTTGATAGGCTGAAAAACAAACTCCATATTTTACAAAATATTTATTTAAAAAATAAATATTTCTTAAAGAGAAAATCTTACGCAATGGATGGCGAAGACATAGCAATAGATTTATTTAACAAGAAAAAAAATAATGGATTTTATGTAGATATTGGTGCTCACCACCCAATACAAAGAAATAATACTCATCTACTATTTAAAAAGGGTTGGCATGGTATAAATATTGATGTCAACCAATTTTCTATAGATCTCTTTAAATTTTTAAGACCTAACGATTTAAATCTACAAGTTGCCGTATCTGATAAAGAAGGTGATATTACATTCTTCTATCAAAAAAAATTTAGCCAATTAAACACAACTGATAAAAAAATTGCTGAAGAAAATTTTCACGGAAAATTTCACGAAAGAAAAGTAAAATGTCAAACAATTAAAAATATTTTAGATAATTCTAAATATAAAAATAAAAAAATCGATTTTTTAAATATAGACGTAGAAGGAGCTGAAATGAAAGTTTTAGAGACTTTAAATTTTGAAATATATAACCCTTCGTTAATTTGCATCGAAATATTAGGTTATCGAGATTTGAGTTTAGAAAAAAGAGAAATCGAAATTAAAAATAATAGAATTTTTAAATTTTTAGTAGATAGAGGATATAAAAAAATATGGTCAGGCTCGAGTTACTGTAGCCACTTATTTACTAAATAATATACATTTTAAAGTATCTACAAATTTAATATTATTCTTGTAATTTAATTTCATTTCATCAAGACCTTTGTTAACTTCTTTCTCTGTTAATCTAAGTAAGCATGAAATATATCTCGACTTAATCATCCATAAATATTTTTTTTTAGAAATTACCACTTTAAAATTAAAATAAAAATCTCTCGTATTTTTAAGATTCTTTTTTATAATTTTGAATAAGTATTCATCTCTTTTAAGACTTTTTTGCAGCTCGATTTCCATTTTTTTGAAGCAAGGAATTTTATTATTTTTCGTTTTAAGTGAAAAAATTAGTAATTTTCCATTTGGGTTAAGTTTTTTCTTAGCAAGATTTAGAAGGCGATTTAACTTTTTGTCTGTAAAAAAATGAATAGTTTGTTTAATCAAGATTAGATCATATCTTTTTTTTTTCTCTAAATATTTTAGAGCATCAATTTTCTTAAAAACGATATTCTTTTTAACATCCTTATTCGAAACGATATCAATCCCTATGGGTTTATTTCTAAATTTATATTTCTTTTGAAGGTTACTAATAATATTTGCTCTCCCACAACCAACATCAAGAATTTTTGAATTTTTATTAAATTTGACCTTTTTTTCTAAAAATCTATTAAAATGTGAAATATATTTTTTTGAAGACAGCCAAGTTTGATTATCCCAGTTTTTTAATTTTTTCACTTATACTATATTATATAATTAATAGATTAATCGATCCAATCACCATATTTTTTATTATTTATAGAGATATAAGATGGCAAATCTTTTAGAGACATTTTTTCCAATTTAATACTAGCTTGATGTTTTTTTGAGTTAGATTTATCGATATTATGATCATAGAAGACTACTTTATTTTTCATATTATTCTTTAGTTCATTAAGCGTCATGCCACTTTCTTCATATTCTAAGTGATGTGCAAAACTTCTCATTTTAAAATCTAAATCTGTTGGACTTTTAATATTTGTAAAATGCCAACCACCATCTTCTACAAAACCTATATTTGTATATTTCTTTATAGAAAATAAAGTATCTATTCTCCACCAAGGATATTTTTTTGACTTAACGCTTCTAAGCCACTCTGCGGAAAGAAGATGTTTCTTTTTACAAACTTTTGTACCCATCCAAACAAAATTTGGATAAACCAAGTTAAATTTATAATATAACATCTTTTGCTTGAATACTGTAATTTTGCTTTTGTATTTAAAATTTTTAAAATTAGGGATTTCATCAACATCTCCAAAAAATATTAAATCATTTTCCTCCGACTCCTTTAAACCCTCTTGAATACCATTCCGTTGTTTTTTCTCTATTTTAAGAGCATTATTAATTATTTT
>CACATS010000032.1 GCA_902535505.1 uncultured Pelagibacteraceae bacterium
AAGTCGACCGCTTATGTTATAGATAAAATTGCATATATAAGTGATTGTAATAACGTATCTTTGAATAATATAAAGTATCTCAAAAATCTTAATTATCTAGTATTAGATTGTCTTAAAATAAATAAACACCCATCTCACTTTAGTCTAGATGAAGCTTTAAATTTAATAAATATTACCAAACCTAAAAAAGCTATACTAACAAACTTGCATACAGATTTAGATTATTTTAAATTAAAAAAAAGATTACCAAAAAACATAATCCCTGCGTATGATGGATTAAGTTTTACCAGCTAAATCAAGTTTTCAATTACTTTGATGAATTTTTTAGATGATGGATTTGTTATAGAGGAGAATGTTTCAGCGATTTTTCCATCTTTTCCGATTATAATTTTATGGAAATTCCACTTCGGTATTGCGCCAATACCATAATCTTTTCTTGCCCATTTATAAAATGGATGCGCATTATTTCCTATTACACTAATCTTTTCTGTCATCGGAAAAGTAATTCCAAAATTTGTTTCACAAAAGTTTTTTATTTCTTTATTGTTACCCGGTTCTTGTCTGAAGTTATTAGTAGGGACGCCTAAAATAACTAAATTTTTACTTTTATATTCAGACCACAATGTTTGAAGATCTTCATATTGAGGTGTGTATCCACATCTGCTTGCAACATTTACTACTACAATTACTTTTCCTCTATAATGACTTAGTTTGATTAAGTCTCCATCTATGCTATTAAACTCATAATCATAAGCAGTGCCATCATTTCCAGCTATAACTTTTGAAAAAAAACTAAACATAAGTAAAATAATTAATATTTTTTTCATAATTTTAATGCTTTTAATACTGCATCAATTGGCAAAAATATACATTTAAATCTATTTAAATTGTCGCTATTCAATAATTTTTTGAAATCAGAGAATCTTTTAGGAAATGTAATATTTTTTTGATTGGATATCTCTTTTATTATAATTAAATCTTTCTTAAAATCTTTTAGATTCATGTTTTTTATTTTTTGAGAAAGTAGACTTGCTGAAGCTTCGCAATACAAGCAAGACTCTGTTTCATATTTCATCGAATGGATCTTTTTTGTATCTGCAATTATTTCAACAGTTATTTTGTCACCACAAGTGGTATTTTTCAGAGATGTCTTATGAGAGTACCTATTTTTTAAACCAACGTTGACAGTGTTAGAAGCTAATTTAAAAACATCTTTGTTAATCATTTTTCTTTGATGCAAAAAGTAACAAGAAATACCCAAATAATGTTGAAAGCAGTGAACCAGTTAATACGCCAATTTTTACTCCATCCATATATTCTAAATTATTTGCAAAAGCTAAGTTTCCAACAAATAAACTCATTGTAAAACCTATACCTGTTAAAATTGATACAGCATAAAAAGCTGTCCAGTTTGAACCTGTTGGTTTGTCTGCTAATTTGAGTTTAACAGAAATATATGAGAGAGCGAATACACCAATCTGCTTTCCAAAAAATAAACCTAATACAATTCCTAAAGGGACTGGATTTAATAGTGTTGTAAATGTTAAACCCTCAAGAGAAACACCTGCGTTGGCAAATGCAAAAATTGGCATTATACCAAAAGCGACATATGGTGATAAACCATGCTCTAATTTAAGCAACATAGATTGTTTGCTATTTTTTATATTATGAGGAATTGTAAGCGCTAATAAAACTCCAGCAATAGTAGCATGTATTCCAGACTGATGAGTAAAGTCCCATAAAAAAATTCCAACTATTAAAAACGGGATAAAACTTTTTATTTTAAATTTATTAAGACTTATTAAAACTATTAATGAAAATAACATTAAAATTAAATATTTAATTTCAATATTACCGGAGTAAAAAAAAGCTATTATGACTATTGCACCCAAATCATCGATTATGGCTAAAGCGGTCAAAAAAACTTTTAAAGATATAGGCACTCTCTTTCCTAATAAAGATAAAACCCCTAATGAAAATGCAATATCTGTAGCAGATGGAATTGCCCAACCATTTAATGTAGTGCTATCAGAATAATTTATGATGATATAGAATAATGCAGGTACAGCCATCCCACCAACTGCCCCGATGATTGGTAACATAGCTTTCTTTGGATTTGATAATTCGCCTTGAATAAATTCTCTTTTAATTTCAAGAGAAACAAAAAAGAAGAATATAGCCATTAAGACATCATTTATCCAATGAAGAAAAGTTAGCTTAAGTCCAAATTCTTTAGTACCAAGAATAATGTATTTTTCCAGAGTAGAAAAATAATATTCGCTTAAACTTCCATTACTGATAATGAGTGCTAGTATCGCCGCAAATAAAAGAACTAATCCAGAGGCAGCTTCTAGCTTAAAAAAATATTTAAAAGGTTTTGTAATGTGCTGGATCATTGATATTATTTACTTCTATCGAGGCTATCTTTCAATTGCCAAAATCACTTAATTAACCTATAAAACAGACATTCGGGGCGTAGCGCAGCCTGGTAGCGCATCTGGTTTGGGACCAGAGGGTCGCAGGTTCAAATCCTGCCGCCCCGACCATAAAATTGTATGAAAAAAGCAAAAATATATATTCCTGCAAAATCCGCAATGCAATCGGGCAGGGGAAAACTTAAAAATTGGGTTTTAGAATTTACAACAAAAGATCCATCAACAAACCCTTTAATGGGATGGGAAACATCTAGCGATACTCTAGAAGAGGTCGTACTAAAATTCCCAACAAAAAAAAAAGCTATAGAATACGCAAAAAAAAATAATATATCTTATAATATTGTTGAACCTAACAAAAAAGAATTTGTTATTAAATCATACGCGGATAATTTTTTGAAATAATAAATTTATGTTCAGATTTTTTACAGAGAGGAACTGGTACTTATGGTCGTGGGCCGGATCTTTTCTTATACTCTCTTCTCTTTGGGTACAAGTTAAAATTGATGTTAAAATAAATGAATGGTTTGGAGAGTTTTACGATATGATTCAAAAAGCACTAAGTAAACCCAACGCGATTACCATTGAAGAATACTGGTCAAGTTTACTATCTTTCACTACACTTGCGGCAATGTATGTTGGAGTTGCTGTACTAGTAAGTTATTTTACCTCACACTATTTATTCAGATGGCGTACATCGATGGTGGAATGGTATCATAGTGTTTACGAAAAAGCACGCAAGATTGAGGGCGCTTCGCAAAGAGTTCAAGAAGATACTATAAAATTTTCAAGAATAATGGAGTCATTGGGAACAAGTTTAATAGAAGCAATAATGATTTTAGTGGAGTTTATGCCAATATTATTTGGATTAAGTGTTGGCATACCTATTTTTTTTTTCGGAGATTGGAACTACGGATTAATTGTAGGAGCTTTGATTTGGTCTTTGGGAGGTACAATATTTTTAATAATTCTTGGTCTTATCTTACGATTGGTAGGTATAGAGTATGATCTTCAAAAAAAAGAGGCTGCATATAGAAAAATACTTGTAATAGCTGAGGATGATGGGTCAATTAGACCTAAAACTATTGAAGAGCTCTTTGACGGAGTGAGAAAAATACATTTTTTAAGTTACTTAAGGTATTTATATTTTAATATTGGAAGGATCGCATATTTACAAGCTAATGTTTTATCTGCCTATATATTTTTAGCTCCTGCTATAGTTGCTGGGGCAGTAACTTTAGGTGTTATGCAACAAATTATTAGAGCTTTTGGTAGAGTGGAGGGCTCAATGCAATATATTTTAAAAGCCTGGCCTACAATAATAGAATTAGCTAGCGTGTATAAGCGTTTAAGAGAGTTTGAATTTAAGATTAACCATGAATATTTGGTTGAGAAAAGTACTTAAGAGAAATTATGTGGCGTAGTTTTTTTAAAGATAAAAATTGGTTCTATTGGTCATACGGAGGTGGTTTTTTTATTATTACTCTTCTAGTGCTACAAACATATTTAGATGTTTTATTTAATAGCTGGTACAAAGATTTTTACGATATACTTCAAACAGCCGAAAAACGTGAAATATCTGAATTTTGGGAGTCTATAAAAAGATTTTTGTATATTGCGTTACCATACGTTACGCTCTTCGCTTTTACTAATTGGTTTACAAGGTTATGGGCATTTAGATGGCGAGAAGCCATGACATTTTCTTATATGCCTTATTGGAGAGCAACTGAAGCTAAGGTAGAGGGATCATCTCAAAGAATTCAAGAAGATTGTATGAACTTTGCTAAAATAGTTGAGTCGATAGGATTACAAGTTGTTAAAGCTATAATGACATTAATTGCTTTTATCCCAATTTTATGGGTTCTCTCATCTAACGTTACAGTCCCTTTTTTAAATAATGTATCTGGATCTTTAGTGTGGGTTGCTCTTACTCTTAGCATAGGAGGAATACTTATAAGTTGGTTAGTTGGTATTAAATTACCTGGTCTTGAGTACAATAATCAAAAAGTTGAGGCTGCTTTTAGAAAAGAATTAGTTTATGGTGAAGATGATAGAAAGAATTATGTTCAAGCTCCAACCATTTTACAATTATTTACTGGTATAAAATTTAACTACCATAAATTATTTTTACATTATGGCTATTTTGATCTTTGGGCCATATGGTACAGACAATTATTTGTAATTGTTCCATTCCTAATAATGGCTCCAGGATTATTTACAGCAGCGTTCACTTTGGGTGTAATGATGCAAGTAGTAAATGCTTTCGGTGAGGTAAAAGATGCATTTTCTGTATTTTTATATAATTGGACAAGAATCACAGAATTAAGATCTATTCATAAACGATTAATGGAGTTTGAAACTGCTATTAATTATAATACTAATAAGTTGAGAAAACCTAGAAAATCTGATGTAAGAGTTTAATGGAACTCTACATAAAACTTATAGACGTTATACTTCCGGTCTTTTTTGTTATCGGGATAGGCTATTACCTTGGAAAAAAAGATCCTAATTTTAATACTGATTTTATAACTACA
>CACATS010000033.1 GCA_902535505.1 uncultured Pelagibacteraceae bacterium
CACAATTTGAATTTAACTAATGGAATATTTTTTTCTCAAAGAGTTTTAATAGAATTAACTGATGCTGGTTTTTCTAGGGAACAAGCTTATAAATTAGTACAGAAAAGCGCTATGAAAGCTTGGAAAGAAAATTCCTCTTTTTTGAGCAAAATTATCTTAGATAAAAAAATTACTAATAAAATACCTGTTAATAAACTTAAAAAATTATTTAATTTTAGTTATCATACTAAAAAAATTAATATAATTTTTAGTAGAAGTCTGAAACAAAAGTAATCTAATGAATAAAGGTAAAAAGTTATACGAGGGCAAAGCAAAAATAATTTATGAGACTAAAGATAAAAATTTAGTAATTCAGCATTTTAAAGATGATGCGACTGCATTTAATAATCTTAAAAAAGCAAAAGTTGAGGGTAAGGGAGTTTTGAATAATAGAATTTCTGAGTACATATTATCTAATTTATCTCAGTGTGGTGTCAAAACTCATTTGGTAAAAAGATTGAATATGAGAGAGCAACTGATCAAAAAAGCTGAAATTTTTCCAATTGAATTTATTGTAAGAAATGTTGCCACAGGATCTTTAACCAAGAGATTGGGAATACCAGAGGGAACAGTTTTAGAAAAACCTTTATTAGAATATTGTTTCAAAAACGATGAATTAAGCGATCCTTTAATCTCTAAAGAACATATTCTCACATTTGGTTGGGCTACTGAAAAAGAGTTAAATTTAATCAATAAATCAACTCTTCGAATTAACGATATTCTTTCCGGAATGTTTAGAGCTATTAATATCAAGCTTATTGATTTTAAAATTGAATACGGAAAAGTATGGAATAAGGATATAGAAAAAAAAGAAATTGTATTGGCTGATGAAATTAGTCCAGATACTTGCAGACTGTGGGATGCTAAAACTGAAAAAAAACTTGATAAAGATAGATTTAGAAAAGATTTAGGTAATATTATCCAAGCTTATCAAGAAGTTGCTAGGAGATTTGGAATAATGCCTGAAGAAACAAACATAAGCGAAGTGAATTTTGGTAAAACTATTCCGATTAAATTCAAAAAAAAATAAATTGAAATATTCAATCACAGTCACTCTTAAAAAAGATGTATTAGATCCTCAGGGAAAAGTTGTAGAGAATACTCTTAAGAACATGGGCTTAAATAGCTTAAAGAGTGTGAGACAAGGAAAATATTTTGAAATAGAAGTTGAGGAAAAAAATGAGAAAGTTGCTGATAAAGAGGTTACTCAAATGTGTGAGAAACTATTAGCAAATTTAATTATAGAAGATTACAAAATTAATAAATTATAATGAATTCGTCTGTAATTGTCTTCCCAGGGTCCAATTGTGATCGAGATATTGCCGTAGCTTTAGAAAGAATGCAATTTAAAAATAAGATGGTATGGCACAAAGATACTACTTTGCCAAAATCAGATTTAATTGTAATTCCTGGAGGATTTTCTTATGGTGACTATTTACGTTCAGGAGCAATAGCTGGAAAATCCTTAATAGTTAGTGAAATTATCAAAGCAGCTAATTCTGGATGTTTAATTCTTGGAATTTGTAATGGATTTCAGATTTTGACAGAAACAGGTTTATTAAAGGGGACTTTATTGAGAAATAAAAATCTCAAGTTTATTAGTAAAGATGTGAATATAAAGGTTATAAACAATGAAACAAAATTTACCTCAAAATATAATTCAAATCAGATATTAAAAATTAATATTGCCCATAATGAAGGAAATTATTTTACAAAGGAGAATCATTTAGAAGAATTAAATAAAGAAAATCTTATAGCTTTTAAATATTGTGATGAAAAAGGTGTTGTAAATGACCGTTCTAACCCTAATGGTGCTTTAAAGAATATTGCTGGAATATTTAATGCCAAAAAAAACATACTAGGAATGATGCCTCATCCTGAAAGAATGATTGATAAAATGATATCTAACACCGATGGGATAAATCTTTTTTCTAGTCTAATAAGCAAATAGGATGAAAATAACAAATAAAATTATAGAAAAACATGGTCTTAAGTTAGAAGAGTTTGAGAATATTAAAAAACTCATGAAAAGAGATCCTAATTTATTAGAACTCGGAGTCTTTTCAGCTATGTGGAACGAACACTGTTCATATAAATCATCAAGAATACATTTAAAAAAATTACCTACTAAAGGCAAACAAGTTATTCAAGGTCCAGGTGAAAATGCTGGTGTAATTGATATTGGAGACAATGATGCCATTGTATTTAAAATTGAAAGTCATAACCATCCTTCATACATTGAGCCTTATCAGGGTGCTGCAACAGGTGTTGGGGGTATACTAAGAGATGTATTTACAATGGGTGCAAGACCCATTGCTTTATTGAATTCGATTCACTTTGGTTCTCCCTCTCATCCAAAAACAAAAAGTTTATTAAATGGTGTAGTTTCAGGCATCGGTGGCTATGGAAATTGCATTGGAATACCGACTGTTGCTGGTGAGACTAAGTTTAACGAAACCTATAATGAAAATATCTTGGTCAATGCAATGGCAGTAGGCCATGCAAAAAAAGATAAGATATTTTATTCTAGGGCCAAAGGTATAAATAAATCTGTAGTTTATGTGGGATCAAAAACAGGTCGTGATGGGATACATGGAGCATCAATGGCATCTGCTGAATTTGACGAAAATTCTGAAGAAAAAAAACCCACTGTGCAAGTTGGTGATCCATTTACTGAAAAACTACTACTCGAAGCTTGCTTAGAGTTAATGAAAGATGACTCAATTATTGCTATTCAAGATATGGGAGCAGCTGGATTAACCTCATCTAGTGTTGAAATGGCTTCTAAGGGCTCGCTTGGAATTGAATTAAATTTAGAAAAAGTCCCTTGCAGAGAGGAAAACATGACACCCTATGAGATGATGTTATCAGAAAGTCAAGAGAGAATGTTGATAATTTTAGAAGATGGAAAAGAAGAGCGAGCAAGAAAAATATTTAATAAATGGGATTTAGATTTTGTTGTTATAGGAAAAACTACAAATACAAAGAATTTAACTTTAAAGTTTCATAACAAAGTTGTAGGAGAAATACAAATTGATGCTCTAGCCACAAAAGCCCCAGTATATAAAAGAAAATGGGTAAGAAAAAAAATTAAGAAAAGTAAATTTGATTTAAGAAAAATACGAAACGTGAAATTTGAAGAAGCTTTAATTAAAGTTTTATCGTCACCAAATCATTCAAATAAAACTTGGGTTACTAATCAATACGATCAAATGGTTATGGGTGATACTGTTCAAAGATCTGGCTCTGATGCCGCAATTATAAGAATACATAATAAAGATAAAGCCATAGCAGTTACAGTAGATTCTTCAGCTAATTACTGTAATTCCCAACCAAAAAGTGGAGGAAAACAAATAGTGTGTGAGAATTGGAGAAATTTAATTTCAGTTGGTGCAAAACCATTAGCAATCACTAATTGTTTAAATTTTGGTAATCCAGAAAATGAGGAGATTATGGGAGAATTCACTGAATGTTTAGAGGGAATAAAAGAGGCATGTGAGTTTTTAAATTACCCAGTTGTCTCAGGTAATGTATCTTTTTATAATGGAACTAATAAAAAAAATATATACCCGACTCCTGTAATTGGAGGAGTTGGAATTATAAATAAGTTATCAAATCCAATCAGCCATAAATTAAAAAATGACAAAAGTTTCTTATTGTTAATAGGAAAAACTTTTGGACATATTGAACAAAGCTGTTTCCTTAAAGAAAATTTTTCTATAACTGATGGCAGTCCACCTGAAATAAATTTTTTTAATGAAAAAAATAATGGTGAAGCTGTTTTAAATCTAATAACCTTGGGTTTGGCTAATTCTGTTCATGATGTTTCTAGTGGTGGATTAATTGTTGCATTATGTGAAATGGCAATGAGTTCTAATTATGGGATTAAAATTGAAAAGCCTAAAAAGATCAGGAACCCAGTTGAGTATTTTTTTGGAGAGGATCAAGGAAGATATATAGTTGGAATTAACAATGAAAATTTAACTAAAGTTGAGAAAATTCTTCAAAAAAATGACATTTATTATGAACTAATCGGTTTTACACAAAAAAAATATTTTGAAATCGAGGGTTTAATGAAATCAGACGTAAATGACCTCTTTAAAATTAATAATCAATGGTATAACCAATACTGATGCCATTACCAATTGATGAAATAAAAAAGTTAATAAAAGAGTCAATTCCTGACGCCTCGATAGAAATAAAAGACTTAATGGGTGATAATAATCATTATTCAGCTACAATAAAATCTGAATTATTTAAAAATTTAAATAAAATAGAGCAACACAAACTTGTTTATAAATCACTAAAAGGTAAAATGGGAAATGAATTGCACGCATTATCTATTACGACAGAGGTCAAATAATGAATACAAAAGAAAAAATTACCAAACTCATAGATGAAAATGACATTTGTCTTTTCATGAAAGGTACTCCGGATTCACCTCAATGTGGATTTTCAATGGCTGTGTCGAATGTTTTAAAGCATTTAAATGTAAATTTTAAAGGTATAAATGTTTTG
>CACATS010000034.1 GCA_902535505.1 uncultured Pelagibacteraceae bacterium
ATATTATTTTAGTACTTTTTACATGTTTTTTAAATAATTTTGTTTTATAATTATTTTAAAATAATTATTATATATTCGCAATCTATCTGATTAAATTAGTTAAAAATACATATTCGTAAATGAAATTAAAATGCAAATTAGACCACATAGAATAATTAATAGAAAAAATACAAAATTAATTAAAGTTGGAAATGTGAATGTTGGAGGAGGCTCCCCCATAAGCGTACAGTCTATGACAAATACATTAACTACTGATATCAAAGGAACAATAAATCAAATCAATTCTCTTGTTGAAGCCGGAGCAGATATTGTTAGAGTTTCATGCCCAGATGAAGAATCCACAAAAGCCTTAAAGCAAATTAAGAAAGAAGTTTCAATTCCTCTCGTAGCCGATATTCATTTTCATTACAAAAGAGCTATAGAGGCTGCAAAGATGGGGGCAAATTGTTTGCGAATTAATCCAGGAAATATTGGTTCTAAAGATAGAATTTTAGAAATTTTAAAAGCCGCAAAAGATAATAATTGCTCAATTCGTATAGGCGTAAACGCTGGTTCACTTAACAAAAATTTGTTAGAAAAGTATAAAGAGCCATGCCCAGATGCACTTGTAGAAAGTGCTAAAAACAATATTAAACTTTTGGAAGATAATGATTTTTTTAATTTTAAAATAAGTGTCAAATCTTCAGATATTTTTTTAACTGTAAAAGCTTATAAAAAATTATCAGAAATTTGCAATTATCCTTTGCATTTAGGAGTTACCGAGGCTGGGGGGTTATTTACAGGAAGTATAAAATCTTCAATTGGAATTGGCCAATTGTTAATGGAAGGAATTGGAGACACAATTAGAGTTTCTTTGTCATCAGACCCTGTTGATGAAGTAAAAGCTGGTTTTGAAATTCTTAAATCTTTAGGAATACGATCAAGGGGTGTAAATATTATTTCATGCCCGTCATGTGCAAGACAAGCTTTTCCAGTAATTGAAACTGTAAAAATATTAGAGAAAAAATTATCACACATAAAAAAACCCATTAGTCTCTCAATAATTGGCTGCGTTGTTAATGGGCCAGGTGAAGCTGCTCAAACCGAAATAGGTCTTACCGGCGGTGGACAAGATAGTAATCTTTTATACCTTTCAGGTGTACCTCATTCCAAGGTTCCAAGTTCTGAAATCATTGAAAAAATTGTAAAAATGGTAGAAGAGAAAACTAAAGATTAAATTAATTATGGTTCCTATAGACAAAGTAAAAGATATTATTATTAAGCATATTAGTTTAGAAAAAGAGCTTTCCGTTGGAAATATCGATCCAAAATTGTTTGCAAAAAAATCAAAAGAATATTCAAATCTTGGTAGCATTATCGAAACAGCCAAGTCTTTTGTTAAGTTTGAGGATGAAAAAAAAGATTTAGAAAATATAGCTAAAGATAAATCTAATGATCCTGAAATGATTGAATTAGCTGAAAAGGATCTTAGTGATTTATTAAAAAGCAAAGAGAAGTGGGAAAATGATTTAAAAATATTTTTACTTCCAAAAGATGAGGATGACGATAAAAATGCAATTGTAGAAATTAGAGCTGGAACTGGAGGATTGGAAGCTTCACTTTTTTGCGCAGATCTATTTAAAATGTACGAAAAAGTTTGTTCTAAAAAAAAATGGAATTTAGAAATTATTAACATTTCTAAAAGTGAAGCTGGTGGTTTTAAAGAAGTAATTTTTTCAGTTAATGGAAATGATATTTATTCATATCTTAAATATGAATCTGGCGTTCACAGAGTTCAAAGAATACCTGAAACAGAAACTCAAGGAAGAGTACACACTTCTGCAGCTACTGTTGCAGTACTACCAGAAGCCGAAGAGGTTGACATAGAAATTAAAGATTCAGATTTAAGAATTGATGTTTTTAGAGCTGGCGGGCCTGGAGGTCAATCAGTTAATACAACAGATAGTGCTGTTAGAATAACACACATCCCGAGCGGAGTTGTTGTAAGCCAACAAGATGAAAAATCTCAACATAAAAACAAAGCTAAAGCTTTAAAAATTTTAAGATCAAGAGTTTATGAGGCAGAGAAAAGAAAAAAAGACCAAGAAAGATCAAGTAATAGAAGAAGTCAAATTGGATCAGGAGATAGATCAGAAAGAATAAGAACTTACAATTTTCCTCAAGGACGAGTTACTGACCATAGAATTAATTTAACTTTGCATAAATTAGACGAATTTTTAAGCGGAGATATACACGAAGAAATGAATCAAGAGCTTCGATTAAAAGAGCAAAATTTAAAACTTGAAAATCTAAACTGATGAAAGTATTGGATGCAATTAAGACTGGTTCAAAGTTACTCAAAGAAAAAAATATACCTACTTATATTCTTGACTCAGAATTGCTTCTTTCAAAAAGTATAAATAAATCAAGAGAGGAATTGTTGATAAATTTAGAGCAAAATATAAACGAGAAAGATCTCGTAAATTTTAATAAACATTTGATCAGAAGATCTAAGAAGGAACCAATCGCTTATCTATTAGGAGAAAAAGAATTCTGGAGTAAAAAATTTTTTGTAAATAAAGATACTCTAATACCAAGACCTGAAACTGAGCTACTAGTAGAAAAATTAGTTACCTTATATAAAGAAAAAAGATTAGCTATTTTAGACATAGGAACTGGAACAGGATGTGTAATTATAAGCCTATTAAGCGAATTAAAAAATTCTACAGGCATGGCAGTTGATATATCCAGTAAGGCATTATTTGTGGCAAGGAAAAATGCTCTTAAATTTAAATTATCTGATAGAATTAGATTTTTGAATCAAAATTTTGAAGATATTCATTTTAAGAAATTTGATTTAATTGTTTCTAATCCACCCTACATAACGAGAAATGGAATTAAAAATTTGAGTGATGATATAAAAAAGTTTGAGCCTAGAATGGCCCTAGACGGAGGCAATGATGGGCTTGACCTTATTAAAAAAGTTATTTACAAATCTAAAGAAATCTTAAAGATTAATGGAATGCTCGCCCTAGAAATTGGAAACGAGCAGTTTAAAAAAGTTTCAAAAATATTGATAGGAAACAAATTTATAATTAGATGCGTTATTAAAGATTATAAAAAAAATGTAAGGTGTGTATTTTCAGAGTACAGATAGATGAACAATAATAACAGAAGAAGAAATTTTAGACCTAGGGTTCAAAAGAACAACTTCAGAAGAAGAAGCGGTTCGTTAAATTCAAATAATTCAAATAGTTTAAATAATAACGGTAATATGAATTTTAATAGAAATGGGTCAATGAATAACATTCATAACGTAGAGAAGACAATGCAGAAATATCAACAATTAGCGAAAGATGCTCAAAGTAATGGTGATCCAATTTTATCGCAAAATTATTTACAACATGCTGATCATTACCTAAGAAGATATAACGAGCTTAATGAAAGAAGAGAGAATTTAATTGAAAAATCTATTCCAGAGGAAAAAACTTTATCAAAAGAAGAAAATCAAAAACCAGAAATTCAACAAACTACCAATTAAACTTAATTTATCTGAGCTCAGCTAGTTTTAAATCTATTTTAATTCTATCTAATTCAAATTTTTTTCTCTCATCACCTTTAAGAGTTTTACCAGATGGTAATTTTAATTTCTGAGAATTTACTTTTTTTCCATTAACTAAAACTTCATAATGTAAATGAGGTCCAGTTGATAAGCCTGTTGATCCAACGTAACCAATTATTTGACCTTGTTTCACTTTTCTTCCCTCTTTAATGCCTTTGGCAAATGCTTTCATGTGAGCATAAATAGTTTCATAAGTTGAGTTGTGTTTAATTTTTACACAATTACCGCCTCCGCCACACCATCTAGCTCTAGTAACTGTTCCTGAACCTGAAGCCATTATCGGTGTCCCACTCGGTGCAGCAAAATCTGTTCCTCTATGCATTTTATTATAACCAAGAATTGGATGTTTTCTCATACCGAAGGAAGAAGATAACCGAGCTCCATTAATTGGAGTTTTCATCAAAGATTTTGTAATACTTTTTCCATTTATATCGTAATAATCTTCTTCTTTTTTGTATTTAAAATTATATAGGTTTATCTCTTCTCCATTTACATACATTGATGCATAGATTATATTTCCAGTGTCTCTTACCTTATTGTTATCATCCTCGAATTTTTCATAAAGAATTTCAAACCAATCTCCTTTTCTAATATCTCTCTGAAAGTCTACTTCGAATCCAAAGATCCTAGCAAATTCTACAATTATATTGGGCTCTACGCCTGAGGAAATCGCTGAGTTATATAAATTGTTTGTTATAATTTTTTTAACGACAACTTCCTTTTTATATAATTGTAAAATATTTTCTTTAACAATAAAGTTGTTTTGAAACCTTCTAACCTCTACACTAGTT
>CACATS010000035.1 GCA_902535505.1 uncultured Pelagibacteraceae bacterium
AAGAATTCTGGAAATAGCCACTGATAATGAAATGAAAAAAGTCGAGAAAAATTTTACATTTTTAGCAACAGTTGGGTCCACCGCTCCATTTATTGGATTATTTGGAACCGTTTGGGGAATAATGAATTCTTTTCAATCTATTGCAATTTCAAGAAACACAAGTTTAGCAATAGTTGCACCAGGAATTGCGGAAGCATTATTTGCCACTGCACTAGGGTTATTAGCTGCGATCCCAGCAGTTGTAGCTTATAATAAGTTTAATAGCGACTCCCAAAAGTATTTTTCAAGAATTGAAAATTTCTCTAAAAGATTTTTATCAATAATTTAAAATGGCATTTAGATTTTATCGCTCAAAAAAAGAACCTATGAGTGAAATTAATGTTACACCTTTCGTTGATGTAATGCTTGTTCTTCTGATTATATTTATGGTGACAGCACCTTTATTAACAGTTGGTGTACAAGTTGACCTGCCCGAGTCAGCCGCTGACTCACTCCCAGACGATCAAGAACCTTTAACAATAAGTATTAATTCTAAAGGGGAGATATATATTCAAGAACATCAAGTTACTTATCAAAAAATGGTTCCTAAACTTTTAGCTATTGCAAAAAACAGAACAGATACGAGAATTTATGTAAGGGGTGACAAAAATATTAATTATGGAAGAGTTTTAGAAATAATGGGAACTTTATCGGGTGCAGGTTTTTCTAAAGTTGCTTTAATATCAGAACCTTACAAAAGTTAAAATGAAATATGATAAGAAGCTTAATATACTCCTTAACTTTTCATTCGGTTATGATTTTACTGACAGTGCTGAGTCTACCTTTTATGATTAGGGAGCCAGTGGAGTTACCTCCAATAGTATCAGTAGAATTAATACAAATTTCTGATAAAACCATGATACCATACGCACCAAAAGCGCGTAAAATTATTGAAGATACAAAAAAAAAGGAGGTAGAAAAAAGAGTAGTTTCGGAACAAGCACCTCCGTCTGCTAAAGCTAAAGAAAAACCTGATAGAATTCCTTTACCAAACAAAAAAGAAGAAGAAAAAAAGATTATTAAAAAAAAACAAAATCCTGAAGAAATTAAACCCCAAATAAGACAATCATCTGAGTTTGAGAAAAAAGAAGTAGTCGACACTAATCAGATTGCCGCATTGATTGATAAAGCAAAACAAATTGAGGCTACTGAAAAAAAAGATAGTAAAAAAATAACTCAAAGTAATCAAAAAAATTCATTTGCGACTGGACTTACGCTATCAGAAGAAGATGCACTTAGAGCACAAATTTTTGGTTGCTGGAGTGTCCCTTTAGGTTTACCTTACGATCAAAACTTATTAGTAAGAATTAAATTGGAATTAAAGCAAGACGGTACCATACTAAATTCTGAAATATTAGATCACGAACGTATGAATAGACCTGGCCAAAAATTTTATAAAGTATTAGCAGAAAGCGCTCTACGAGCTGTAAGAATGTGTCAACCATTAAAAGTTCCACCTACGGGGTACGACAAATGGAAAGATTTACAATTGAACTTTAATCCAGAAGAAATGTTAAAAGGATAGTATGAAAAAATTAATCTATATTTTTTTAATAAACATTTTTATTACTAATTACTCCTCAGCGCTCATAGAAGTTGACATAACAAGAGGTAATTTAGACCCATTACCGATTGCCGTTTCCCCGTTACATGTAGACATCAAATCAGAAAAATATAAAGAAATTAATGTAAAAGAATTAGGTGAAAAAATATCTGGAATAATCGAAAAAAATTTTAAAAATACAGGTTTATTTAATCCTTTAAAAAAAGATGCTTTTGTGCAAAAGCCAGATATTGCACATGTAAAACCAAGATTTGAAGATTGGAGATTAATAAAAGCTCAAGCTTTAGTAACAGGCAAACTTTTAATAAGTGGTGATAAACTAAAAGTAGAGTTTAGACTGTGGGATTTAGCCGCTGCGCAAGAGATGACCGCATTAGCATTTACGACAACCCCATCTAACTGGAGAAGAGTAGCACATATAATATCAGATAAAATATATGAAAGACTAACAGGGGAAGAGGGTTATTTTGATACTAGAATAATTTATGTTGCTGAAAGCGGACCAAAAACTCAAAGAGTTAAAAAATTAGCAATCATGGACCAAGACGGCTTTAATACAAAATACCTTACTTTGGGTAACGAGTTGGTTTTAACTCCAAGATTCAATCCAACTAATCAAATGGTTACTTATATGTCTTACTTTAGAAATATGCCTAGAGTTTATTTACTTGATATTGAAACTGGAACACAGGAAGTTGTAGGAAATTTTCCAGGTATGACTTTTGCTCCAAGATTTTCTCCTGATGGTAAAAAAATAATTATGAGTTTTGCAAAAGATGGAAATTCAGATATTTTTACAATGGATTTAGAAACAAGGTTAGTAGAAAGAATTACTGAACATTCATCAATAGATACTTCACCCTCATTTTCTCCAGACGGAAAATTTATTGCCTTCAATTCAGACAGAAGTGGATTGCAACAAATTTATGTAATGAGAAGTGATGGTAGCAATGTTAAAAGGATTACATTTGGTAAAGGTATTTATGGCACCCCTGTTTGGTCGCCAAGAGGAGACTTAATAGCCTTTACAAAAATGCACAAAGGTAGATTTTATATTGGAGTGATGAGAACTGATGGAACAGGTGAAAGATTATTGACAGAAAATTATTACCAAGAAGCCCCTTCATGGTCTCCAAATGGTAGAGTCTTAGTTTTTTATAGGGAGACTAAATCTGGAAGCAAAGGCGAGGGGTTTTCTGCTAAATTATGGTCTATAGATATTACTGGCTATAATGAGAGAAGACTTTCAACAAAAACTGATGCTTCAGACCCATCTTGGTCCTCATTATTAACTAAGTGAGGTTGAATTTTATGTAAAATATACTTGAATAACTTTGAATAATTTGAAATAACCACAATAAACCTAGGGGATAAAATGACATTAAAATCGAATTTAAAAAATATATTACTCGTAATATTTACTACATTACTTTTTAGCGCTTGTTCAACAGCTAAGAAATCTGCAGATATAGAGGGTGATGTATATACTGGAAAAGAAACAGTTGAATATTTAGCAGCAGGCGTGCCTGACAGAGTGTTTTTTGCAACTAACAAATCCTCTCTAACAACTGCCTCAAGAGCAACATTAAGGAAACAAGCAACATTTTTAAGAAAGAATAAAAATCTTAATGTAGTTATCGAAGGTCATGCAGATGAGAGGGGAACTAGAGAGTATAACTTGGCGTTAGGTGAAAGAAGAGCAAACGCAGCAAGAGATTATTTGATGACTTATGGTATATCAGGTAAAAGATTATCTGTAATAAGTTACGGAAAAGAAAAACCAGTAAACCCGAAATCATCACCTATTTCATGGTCTCAAAACAGAAGATCTGTAACTGTAAAAGTTAACTAAAAATCAATTTAGATACATCAAGACCCTTTAACAAATTATGTTAAAGGGTCTTTTTTTTGCCATTTTGTATAAATAAAAATCATTAATGCGAGATGTTATAAAAAAAATATATTTAATTTTTTTCTCATTTGCTTTTATTAATACGAATCTTTTTGCTGAAGACGAGGAAATTTACCTAAAATCTATTTCTGATCAAATACAAGTAATAACGAAAGATTTAAAAACCTTGGAAAAGGTAGTTTATCAAAAATCTGACGCTGCCAACACTACAATATCGAATTTCAAGTCTGACGGTTTAAACGAGGATATTTTAACAAAACACCTTTTAAAATTAAATGAAATTGAAGATCAATTTAGAGAACTTACTAATAAGTTTGAGGAGGTAAATTTTAAATTAGATAAATTATCTACAAGAGTAACAAAGATACAATCAGATACTCAATTAAGATTTTCAGATTTAGAAAATGGAAAAATAACTACGACAAAAAATAATCAGTTAACATTACCTGGATCAAGTAAACCACAGGACTTTGGATCTAGCCCAGGCTACCAAATGACTAATTTACCTAAACAGCAATCAGTTAATTCCATTGAGAGTGCCCAAACAGTTATCTCTGAAGAACCTGAAAAAAAAGAATCTTTATTACCAAATAAACCAGCGACAGAG
>CACATS010000036.1 GCA_902535505.1 uncultured Pelagibacteraceae bacterium
TAAGAGTATCTAAATCTCTTTTTGTATCAACACACTGCCAAAAGCCATTATGTTTAAAAGCAGCCAATTTTTTTAATTTACATACTTTCTCTAAAGGCTCTCTTTCTAAGAAAGTTTTATCATTTTTAATAAATTTTAAAAATGAAGGTTCAATTACAAAAAAGCCACCATTTATCCAACCTTCATCCATTCTAGATTTTTCCTTAAAATATTTAATTCTTTTTCCAGAAATTTTTACTGTTCCAAATCTTGCTGGCGGTCTCACAGCTGTTAGTGTCATTAGAAAATGGTTTTTTTTATGAAATTTTACTAATTTAGATAAATTTATATTTGAAATGCCATCTCCATAAGTGGCTAGAAAAGTTTCATCTTTAAGGTATTTGCTTAGTCTTTTTAACCTTCCCCCTGTCATTGTTTTTAAACCAGTGTCAATTAAATGTGTATTCCATGGAAACTTTTTTCTTCTAAAATAATCTTTAACTATTTTACTTTTGTATCCAAGTGCTATGTAAAAATCTTTAAATCCATATTTTGAATATTGCTTCATAATATAATAGATCAATGGTTTTCCCTTAACACTTATCATTGGTTTTGGAATAGTTTTTGTATATTCAGATATTCTTGTACCGTAACCACCTGCCAATATAACTACTTTCATAATCTTTCATTTAAAATTTTTTGAAAATATTGTAAATGCTTTATTGATAACATTTCAATATTACCTTTTTTTAAGTAATACTCTTTATACCAAAGAGAAGTCATTTTTGAGGTTTCTTCAAAAGTTAACACACTTTTCCATCTCAATCTTTTTTTTGCTTTTAATGAATTTAATTTTAATAAATTTGACTCATAAAGTTTTGCCTTATTTCTTTTAATTTTCCAAGATACTTTTTCCCAATTTTTTTTCATTTCTTTGACAAGATTTAAAACACTATAAGAAATTTTATTCCTTGGCCCAAAATTAAAAGCTTCTCCATGAAGCTTTGAATTTTTTTTTAGTTTTGATGCAAAAAATAAATATCCGCTTAACGCTTCAAATACATGTTGCCAAGGTCTTGTAGATGAGGGATTTCTCAAAATAACATCCTTATTTTTTGACCACGATTTTACGCAATCTGGAACCAATCTATCTTCAGACCAATCCCCACCTCCTATTACATTGCCTGCTCTAGCAACTCCTATTAAAATTTTTTTTTCCTTTTTAAAAAAAGATTTTATGTAAGATTGAATTATAAGTTCTGCGCAGGCCTTAGAGGCACTATATGGATCAACCCCTCCTAAAATGTCATTTTCATGATAACCTCTTTTTATTTCTAAATTTTTATAACTTTTATCAGAAGTTATTAAGATAACTGTGCATTTAGAATTTAGATCTTTCAAAGACTCTAGTAAATTAAGTGTACCAATCGAATTAGTTTTAATTGTATTTAATGGATCTTTATAAGATTTAGTGACTAATGACTGAGCTGCAAGATGAAAAATAAAATCTGGTTTGAATTTTTTTATTATTTTTTTCAATCTCTTTGCTTCTTGAATATCTAAAATTTTGTGAGATATTTTTTTTTTAATTTTAAGAATATTAAAGTTTGATGGATAAGAAACTTGCTTATTAGAAATACCAAGAACCTTTGCTCCTAATAAATTTAGCCAAAATGTAAGCCAAGATCCTTTAAACCCGGTATGTCCAGTTATAATTACTTTTTTGTTTTTAAAAACTTTTTGAAAGTTAATCATAATTTTTAATGTAAAATAGGATCGAAAAGATATCTAATCACCATTCGATCATTCAAAGTTGGCTTAGATCCTCTATGCACGCCGCCTTCATCAAAAATGACCATTGTTCCTGCTTCCGCATCATAATCAAATTGACTCGACTCTTGACCAGTTTCATCGAAATTAGTTTTAACTAAAAAATCCTCAATTGTATTAGGCCCTAATGTATTATTAAAATAAATATAATTATCTGTTATAATCTTTCTAAAGTCCCTAAGACTCCAGTAAGGCTGGTAAGAAATTTCATTACAATAAATTGCTTTTCTAATTTGGTATCCTATTTTATGCGAACCCGGAATATAACTCATACAGCCATTATTTGATGAAACCTTTGTTAAATATATAAAAAACTTTAAATAAAAAGTATCCGGATTATTAAACTTTACTTCTACCTTCTTCTCGCCACTATAAGCTTGGTCAGTATGCCAAGGGATAATATCTTTTTTTTCTATTTTACTAAAATAACCGTCTATAAAACTTAATTTTGTTTTTTTGTTAAAAAAATTTTGAGCTATTTCATCTAATTTCTTACTCTTCTTTAGCTGTAATAATTCATAGCTGTGCTTCAGTTTATTAATTTCCAATTTTAGCAACTTAATAAAAAAAACTTTGATATTTGTTACAAAAAAACTATTTTTATCTCCTTTGGGTGCTTTATAAAATTTTACAATTTCACTGCATCTTCTTATTTCCTCAGGTGTTAGAAAGTTTTTAATTTTTACTATCCCATTTTCTTTAATTGTTTTAGCAAAATTCGTATCCATATATAATTTTTTGTTCAAAAAATGAACAATATCCGTTATACATATTAATTCAACACATAAATTAATGATAAAAATAAACAATTATAAAGTCTTTACAATAATGACTACGGGAAGAACTGGTAGTGATTATTTACATGGATGTTTGGATGGAGTGAAAAATATCATGACGTTTTCAGGAAAATTTAGCTATCATATTTTTTTTAAGAATAATAAACAAACAAAAAAGAAAGAAATTTTAATAAAAAATTTTCTGAGAAAATATAAATATTTGTTTAATTATAATAAAATTGAAAATTTGGAACTCAATATAAATATAAACAAATTTAAGAAAGAGTTTTTAAAAATATCTCCTGAAAGAATTAATCAAAAGGATTTTTTAATTAAATTGTATGAAGCATTTCATTTGACTATGAAAAAAAAAATAAGCCCTTCTAACATAATAGTTCACCATTCTCATAGTCGAATAAATACAAAAAAATTTTTAGATGATTTTCAAAACGCAACTGTTCTAGTCACTATAAGAGATCCAAGAGCAAATCTAAAATCTGGTTTACTTAATTGGTTTAAATATGATTACCGCAGAAAACACATGGAACATGTTTATATATATTTAAGAAGAATAAGAGATGACTTAAATTATATTTTTAAAATAAGCAATAAGAAAAAATTTATACAGATTGAAAAAATGGGAGACAAAAATTATAAACGAAGAATTTTAAAATATTTAGGATTAAATTATGACAAAAAAGTAAATTTATCTACTTTTGCTGGCATACCTTGGAAAGGTGATAAATTGTCAAATTTTAAAAATTCTCCAGGGACTTTCAATAAAAATATTATTTATAATGGTTGGCGAGAATATTTTTCAAAAGATGAGATAAACGTATTAAATTTTTTGTACTCAAAATATAAAAAATTTTATAAAATAAACTCTGTTTCTTTATTTGAAAAAATTTATCTCTTTTTTCGAGTAATATTTCCATTTAAATTTGAATATTTGATAATAAAACATCAAAAAAAAATTTCTTTGAAATTTATTTCAAATATTTTTTTTTATATTAAAAGAGTTATTTATTTACAGTTACTGTTTTTAAATATAGATATTTTTAATTATGAAAAAAAAAAACAATAAAGTAGAGGTTTTTTGTACAGTTGGTCCGGCATCACTTGATAAAAAATTCTTGAAATTTGCAAATTCAAATGTTGATCTTCTTAGACTTAACATGTCCCATTTAAATCTAAACCAACTAAAAAAAAATATCTTTTACTTAAAAAAATTTTCGAAAGTTCCAATTTGTATTGATACGGAAGGTGCTCAAATAAGAACGAAATGTAAAAAAAATAAATTTTTTAAAAAAAATAATAAGATAAAAATTTTCAGAGATAAAAATTTTTACTTATATCCGGATGATGTTTTTGAAAAATTAAAAGTGAATGATAGATTAGATATTGGATTTAGAGGTCTCTGCGTTAAAATAAAAAAAAAGAACAACAATTTTTTGTTAGGAGTTGT
>CACATS010000037.1 GCA_902535505.1 uncultured Pelagibacteraceae bacterium
AAGGTTTCATATCATTAACTGATAAAAACCTACAAACATTATTAATAATCGATATTATTTTACTATTAGTTTTTTTTACCCTTATTTTTAAAAATTTTTATCGATTTTACTACGCTGGTAAAAAAAATAAAAAAGGATCACAAACTAATTTAAAGTATATATCTGTTTTTTCACTTTTTACAGTAATTCCCTCTTTAATTGTTGCTATTTTTTCATTATTTATTTTTAATTTTGGAGTTCAAAATTATTTTGATAAACAAATTACTAAAGCAGTCAATAATTCTTATGATGTAGCAAAAAATTATTTAGAAGAAAGTAAGGAAAATGTTTTATCTGACGTAATTTTAATGAGCGTAGGTTTAAATAGAGCGTCAAATTTATATTATTCTAATCCCTCAAGCTTTAAAAAAATATTAAGGTCTGAAAAATTTTTAAGAAGAATAGATGATGTTTATTTAATAGATAGCTTGGGAAATATTTTGATTTCAGATGTTAGAGATGTAACTGAAGAATTTATAATACCTTCTGATGAAGATTATGATTTGGTTTTAGAAGGAAAGCCAGTATTTGTATCAAACAATTTAGAAAACAAAACCACCGTAATGACTAAATTAAATTCTTTGGTAGATACTTACCTTTATATTTCCAGAAATATTGATCCTGAAATTCTTAGGTATCTAAATGAGACTGAAGAGGCTGTAAGCTTTTATTATTCTGTAGAAAATAGTCAAACAGGTATAAAAGTTACTTTTGCAATTATTTACATCATTGTAGTCACGTTACTATTATTTTTATCAACTTCAATAGCAATAACTTTTGCTTCAAGATTAACAAAACCAATAGTAAACTTGATAGGTGCCTCTGACTCTATTAGCAAGGGCGCTTTAGATGTTAAAGTTCCTGATTTAGATACTGATGAAGAATTTAAGCAATTAAATAAAAATTTTAATTCAATGATAGAAAGATTGAAAGAGCAACAAAACAAACTTCTTATTACAGAGAGGTACGAAGCTTGGGAAACAGTAGCTAGAAAGCTAGCACATGAAATCAAAAACCCTTTAACACCAATTCAATTATCAATCGATAGTTTAAGAGAAAAATACAAAAATAAACTTACTAATCATAGTCATGAGTTTGAAAAATATTTAGAAACAATTAATAGACAAATTAAAGATATTGAAAAATTAGTAAACGAATTTTCAAACTTCGCAAGAATGCCAAGACCAATTTTGAAAAAAATTAACTTTTTAAAGTTAGTAAATAACTCATTAGACTTTGTAAAAATGACATCAAAAGCATCTATAAATTTGAAAGTTATAGAAAAAAAAGCTTTTATTAACGGAGATGAAGATCAACTTAACAGAGTGTTTATAAATTTGATGAAGAATTCCGAAGAGGCTTTTGAGGAAATTAGAACAAAAGACCCTAAATTCAAGGGCATTATTGACATAGAAATTAACAGTAATAATGATTATATAACTTGTAGGTTGACAGATAATGGACCAGGTATTACAGACGCTAAAAAAGCTATGACGCCTTATTTTACAACAAAAAAAACAGGAACTGGACTTGGTTTGCCAATCGTTACTAAAATTATTAATGAACACTCTGGAGTCTTTTCAATAAAAAACAAAAAAAAAGGAAAAGGAACTTTAATCAATCTTACTTTACCAAAATTAAATGCATAAAGAAATTTTAGTAATTGATGATAATCCAGATATTCGTTCGATTGTAAGCAATATTTTGGTTGAACAGAGTTATATAGTACGAACAGCTGCTAATTATGATCAAGCAGTTTTCGAAATAAATAAAAAACTTCCGGATCTAGCTATTGTAGATATTAAACTAGATAAAGCTGATAAGGACGGAATTGATTTATTAAAAATGATTACAAATAAAGATAAGCTAATACCTGTAATTATGATCTCTGGTCACGCGACAGTTCAAATAGCAGTTGAAGCAACTCGTCTTGGAGCGTATGAATTTATTGAAAAACCTTTTTCTAAAGAGAAAATTCTTAATTATGTAAATAGAGCACTCGAATCCTCAGAGCTTAAAAAAGAAAAAAAACTTATAGAAAACAAACTTTTCCATTCATTCGAATTAATTGGTAAAAGCCCGTCAATAATGAAAACTAAAAAAATTATTGAAAAATTATCAACTTCTGAAAGTAGAGTTTTAATCTCAGGACCTACTGGTACAGGCAAGGAACTAGTTGCTAGAAAAATTCACAAAAATTCTATTAGATCTCAAGAACCATTTGTAATTATAAATGCTGCCTTACTTAAAGAGAGCACTTATGAAAAAGAGTTATTCGGAGAGGAATTTGAGGATGGTAGTATATCTTTTGGTGCACTAGAAAGAGCCAATAAAGGAACTCTGTTAATTGATGAAGTTTCTGAAATACCTTACGAGACTCAGTCGAATATACTTAGAGTCCTTATAGATCAAAAATTCAAAAGGTTAAACGGCTCTAAAGATGTGAATGTTAACATAAGACTTATATCTTCTACATCTAAAAACTTAAATGATTTAGTAAAAATAAATAAATTTAGAGAAGATCTTTACCATAGGTTGAATGTGATACCTATTGAACTTAACTCACTCAATTCTAGGACCGAAGATATTCCGTTGCTGATAAACTATTTTAAAAAAAAGCTTTCAGAAATTAATGGGGTTCAGTTGCATAATTTAGAAATTAATAATGATAATTTATACACTTACGATTGGCCAGGAAATGTCAGGGAGTTAAGAAATCTTATCGAGAGAATAACAATTTTGTCAGCTAATGAAACTCAATCAAATATAAATCGATTAATAAACGATGTTTTGAACCCAGCTTCGTCAAATTACTCCAGTAAGGATCTTTTAGAAAAATCTTTCTCGTCTCCTTTGAAAGATGCAAGAAGAAGTTTTGAAAAAGAGTACTTAATAACTCAATTAAAAAAAAATCATGGAAATATTTCTAAAACAGCTGACTTTATTGGAATGGAACGATCTGCACTTCATAGAAAACTTAAAGAACTAGGAATTAAAGGAATTAACTAAAATGAATATTATAATATGTGGAGCTGGTAAAGTCGGCTTTTCAATTAGTAAACAATTATCAGCTCAAGGACATTCAGTAACAGTAATTGACCAGTCTTCCGATGATATCAAAAAAATTAATGAGACCCAGGATGTTAAGGGAGTTGTTGGAAGAGCTTCTTTGCCTAGTGTTTTAGAAAATGCAGGAGCTGAAAAAGCAGATATGATTATTGCTGTAACAAGAAATGACGAAACAAATATGATTGTATGTCAGCTTGCTAGTTCACTATTTAATGTTTCAAAAAAAATTGCAAGAATTAGAACTAAAGATTTTTTAGAAGGAAAATGGGGAAAGCTCTACAACAAATCCAATATACCAATAGATGTTATTATTTCACCCGAACTAGAGGTTGCAAAATCTTTGTATAGAAGACTTGAAGCGCCAGGAGCATTGGACAATGTTCCTTTTGGAAATGGAAAAGTAAAAATGTTAGAAATTTCAATTGAAAAGAATTGTCCTATAAAAAATATACCATTAAAAAAGCTTACGGAAAAATTTCCAGATTTCAAAGCAAACATTATTGGCGCTTTAAGAAAAGATAAATTTTTATATCTTAAAAAAAATGATCAAATGTTAGAAGATGACAATGTTTATGTAGTTGTAAATAGCGATCAACTTAACCAAATTTTAAAAGCATTTGGACACGAAGAAAAAATATCAAAAAATGTATTAATTATTGGGGGAGGGAATATAGGACTAAATCTAGCAAAAATGTTAGAGGAAAATTTCGAAGACTTAAGAGTAAAAATAATTGAAAAAGATAAAAAAAGAGCAGAAGAAATAGCAAATGAGCTATCAT
>CACATS010000038.1 GCA_902535505.1 uncultured Pelagibacteraceae bacterium
TTTTCTAGAGCAGGAACGACACAAGATCTTATCAATCTAGCTAAACCAGTTAAATTTTCACTTAAAATTGGATTTTTTTTGTGAGGCATTGCGGAAGAACCTTTTTGTTTTTTTCCAAAAAATTCCTCAACTTCTAGCACTTCAGTTCTTTGAAGATGCCTAATTTCAGTCGCGAGCCTCTCAATTGAACTAGCAATAATCCCAAGTGTACAGAAAAATTGTGCATGTCTATCTCTAGGAATAATTTGTGTAGAAATAGCCTCAACATTAAGTTTAAGTTTTTTTGCTACATGTTTTTCAACTGAGGGATCTACGTTTGCAAAAGTTCCAACTGCACCAGAAATTGCACATGTTGAAATTTCTTTTATGGACTCATTAAGTCTTTTTTTGTTTCTAATAAATTCTTGATAGAAGGTTAACATTTTAAGACCAAAGGTTGTTGGTTCAGCATGAATGCCGTGGCTTCGCCCAATGCATAAAGTATGTTTGTGTTTAATTGCTTGGCGCTTAATTGAGACGAGTAATTGATTAATATCATTTAATAAAATTTCACCAGATTTTTTTAATTGGAAATTAAAACATGTATCTAAAACATCTGATGAGGTCATACCTTTGTGAAGATATCTGCCCTCTTTTCCAACCTTTTCATTTATTGAAGTTAAAAAAGCTATCACATCGTGTTTAACTTTTTCTTCAATTTGTAAAATTCTCTTAACGTTAATTTTTGCTTTAGACTTTACTTTTTTAGAAACCCCTTTTGGGATTATCTTTAATTTTTCCATAGCTTCAGCTGCAGCCAATTCAATATCCAGCCATATTGAATATTTATTTTTATCTTCCCAAATTTCTTTAATTTCTTTTCTAGAATATCTATCTATCATTAGTTTTTTGATAAAGTAAAAATTTCACAACCTTCTTTTGTTACACCTACAGTATGTTCAAATTGTGCAGATAAAGATTTATCTTTAGTGACGGCTGTCCAACCATCATTTAATGTTTTTGTTTCATATTTTCCAAGATTAATCATAGGCTCAATTGTAAAAATCATGCCAGCTTTTATTTTTTCTCCAGTGCCTTCCTTTCCATAATGAAGCACATTGGGTTCTTTATGAAATTGTTGTCCAATACCATGTCCGCAAAAATCTTGTACAACTGAAAATCCTTCAGCTTCAACGTGATTTTGAATTACGGCTCCGATATCTCCTAAAAAAACATCTTCTTTAATAATCTTTATAGCCTTCATCATAGCATCGTAAGTTGTTTGAACTAACTTTTTTGCTTTTATTGAGACTTCACCTATTTCAAATGTTCTACTCGTATCTCCATGCCAACCATCTTTTAAAGCAGTGACATCTACATTAATAATATCTCCGTCTTTTAAAACTTTGTCGGAAGGTATTCCATGACAAACAATATGATTAGTAGAGGTACAACACGATTTTGGAAAACCTCTATAAAAAAGAGGCGCAGAGTATGCACCATGGTCATTCAGGTATTCATAACACAATTCATCAATTTGATTAGTTTTTATTCCGGGTTTAATAATTTTTAAAACTTCGTCTAATGCTCCTGCAGCTATTAGTCCAGCAACTTTAGTTTTCTCGAAAGCCTCTTTATAATCGTTAATCATAATTTTTTGAATTGTATTTCACGATTTAGTTTTATTCCTTTTGTTGAAAATTTACAATCATAGCAGAGTATTTTTAAATTTTTTTTAACAGCTTTTAGAAGTAATTCA
Organism: uncultured Pelagibacteraceae bacterium; assembly: GCA_902535505.1. GTDB lineage: Bacteria > Pseudomonadota > Alphaproteobacteria > Pelagibacterales > Pelagibacteraceae > Pelagilacustribacter. The sequence continues at coordinate 1,739 of CACATS010000038.1, forward strand.
CAATATTCAGGATCTATATCTTTAGCTAATTCAAACTTGCTACAATCATTTCGTTGAATTACAAAAAAAAGATAAATTTCAAAACCCTTTTTTTTTGCTTTAAGTAATTCTTGTATGTGCTTTAAACCTCTTGAAGTGATTGCATCAGGAAATTCCGCAATGTCATTCTGTCTAGAGAGGGTAACATTTTTAACTTCAATAAAAGTTTTTTTATTTTTTTCTGTTATTAAGAAATCAAATCTAGTATTTTTACCAAATTTTACTTCTTGTTGAATTTTATCTAAATTTTTAAAATCTTTAATCTTCCTTTCGCTTAAAGCATCGAAAACAATTTTATTTGTTAAGTGAGTATTGATACCAACTTTTGTTTTTTGGTCCTCAATAATTTGCAGTGTATACTTAAGTTTTCTTTTCGGATTATTAGATTTGCTTAACCAAACATTATTACCTTTTTTAATCAAACCCATCATAGAACCTGTATTAGGACAATGAGCTACAACTTTTTCGTTACCTATTTTGACATCAACAAAAAAACGTTTATATCTTTTTATAAATTCACCTGATATTAATGTTTCATTAAATTTCATGTATAATTAATAATCTATGAGGAAAAAAAATAAAGTAAATGCAGCAATTTTAATAATTGGAAATGAAATCTTATCCGGAAGAACTCAGGATAAAAATATTGCTTTTTTAAGCAACTGGTTAAATACAAATTGTGGAATAACTGTTTCAGAAGTGAGAATAATACCTGACGTTGAAAAAACTATAGTCAAAAATATAAGATTGTTATCAAAGGGGTTTAATTATGTTTTTACTACTGGAGGTATAGGACCAACTCATGATGACATAACAGCAAAATCTATAGCTAAAGCCTTTAAAGTAAAATATGGATATCATGATGAGGCATACAAAATTCTTGAGAATTATTATGGTAAAGAAAAATTTAATGATGGTAGAAAAAAAATGGCAAAGATGCCAAAAAAAGCAAATCTAATCTATAATCCATCTAGTGCCGCTCCTGGATTTATCACTAAAAATGTTTTTTCATTACCCGGTGTGCCTTCTATATTAAATTCAATGATTGAAAATTGTAAAAAATATTTAGTTAAAGGCTTAAAAGTTCATAGCAGCACTTTAAATCTTTATACAGTAGAAAGTAATATTTCTAAACAATTAGAAATCTTACAAAAAAAATATATCAAGTTTGTTGAAATTGGCAGTTATCCTTTTTTTAGATTAGGGAAAATAGGTGTATCAGTGGTTTCTAGATCAACCTCAAAATCTAAGCTAATTTTAGTTAATAAAGATATAATGAAAATAATAAAGTTAAAAAAAATAAAAATCTTAAAAATTTAAATCAGACTTAGCACTTCGTCGACTTCTATAGAGTTTATATCTTTAGTTTTATGAATTATCTTACTATCTAATATTTTAGTAAATTTATTTTTTGGTGCAAATTTGTTTGCATTAGTTGGACCGAATAAAACAATCATAGGTATATTTGCTAAGGACATCATGTGCATTACTCCATTATCAATTGATACAGCAATATTTAATCTAGAGGCCAATGCTGTAACTAATGCTGGACATGATAAATTTGAGTTTAATTCAGGAAAAATTGCTGAAGGTACTTGGTTTTTTATTTTTTCAATTAAATCAACTTCATTTTTTTCAATAAAAAAAACTGGTATCTTATTTTTTTTGAGTATTCTGTTGGCAAGAGAAGTAAATTTATAAATTGACCAACTTTTTTTTCTATATTTATTTCCTTGTGTAATTGAAAAACCAACATAATTTGAATTTGGCAGAAGTCTTTTCGCCTCTTTCAAAATTTCTTTTGGTAATTTATTTACCTTAAAGTCTAAATGAACCAAATCATCTTCAATAAATAAACTTAGATTATCTAAATGATTTAGGGAATTTGACTGTATTTTTTTAGAGGAAAAGAATCCATTAAGTGTTCTAGAGTAAAATTGTTCATGAGGTATTCTTTTTAGAATAAATGAATTTCTAAAT
>CACATS010000039.1 GCA_902535505.1 uncultured Pelagibacteraceae bacterium
AAACTGGAGATGTAAAATTTGGAAATTCTTCCTCTTCAGATTTTAATTTATCATTAGCAGGAACAGGAGGATCTGATTTACCTAATTTAAAATCAGAATTTTCTGATATTCCACATGTAAGAGGAATTTTATCTGCCGCAAGATCAGCTGATCCTGATAGTGCGAATAGTCAGTTTTTTATTTGTTTTGAGTCAGCTCCACATTTAGACAGACAATATTCAGTTTTTGGAAAAGTCATCAAAGGAATGGAATTTGTTGATAAAATTAAAAGAGGCGATCCTAATTCAGGAGCTGTAAAAAATCCGGACAAGATTATTTCAATTAGATCAAAATAAACAAATGTTAAAAGATGAATTTTCTTTTGAGTTAGAAGCTCAAGATGATAAGGCAAGACTTGGTTTAATAAAAACTAAAAGAGGTACAATTAAAACTCCTGCTTTTATGCCTGTCGGAACCCAAGGAACTGTAAAGGGTTTATTTACTGATGACATTTTAAAAACTAAAGCAGATATTATTTTAGGTAATACTTATCATTTGTTGCTTAGACCAGGCATCGAAGTTTTAAAAAAATTTAATGGACTTCATGACTTTATGAACTGGCAAAAACCAATTCTAACTGATTCTGGAGGATATCAAATAATGTCACTTTCTAAATTCAATAAAATAGATCCTAAAATTGGAGCAATATTCAAATCTCACTTGGATGGAAAAAAAATTATCTTAAGTCCAGAGAAAAGCATTCAAGTTCAAAAAGCAATTAATTCCGATATTATAATGGTTTTAGATGAATGTCCTAAACTTACTAAAGACAAGAAAATTTTATCTAATGCAATCACAACTTCTACTAAATGGGCTAAAAGGTGTAAAATTGAATTTGGAAATGATAAAACAAAAGCATTATTCGGCATTGTTCAAGGCGGAATTTTCAAAGATTTAAGATTAGAAAGTATTAATAAACTATTAGAAATTGGATTTGATGGTTATGCCATAGGCGGTTTAGCAGTTGGTGAAAATCAAAATGATATGTTTAAAATATTAAGTGAGTCAGTTGATTTTTTGCCTAAAGATAAACCAAGATATTTAATGGGCGTCGGTACACCTTCAGATATTTTAGGAGCGGTTAAAGAGGGTATAGATATGTTTGATTGTGTTTTGCCTACAAGATCAGGTAGAACAGGTTTAGCTTTTACATGGAAAGGAAAATTGAATATTAGAAATTCTAAGTTCGCGAATGATAAGTCGCCCTTGGATATAGAGTGCGACATAAGATATCTAAATAGATATTCTAAAAGTTATTTACACCATTTGGTAAGATCAGATGAAATGTTAGCCTCTATGCTAATTTCTCTCAACAATATATATTTTTACCAGGAATTTATGAGGGAAATTAGAATAAATATTAAAGGTGGTACATTCCGCAAATTTTACAAAAAATACATAAATTTTTTTAATTAATTATTTGAAATTTATTCAATTAGTCTATAAAAGATTTCTCTTAAGGGCCCTTAGCTCAGTTGGTAGAGCACCTCCCTTTTAAGGAGGGTGTCGATGGTTCGAGTCCATCAGGGCTCACCAGTAATCATGTTTTTATAGGTGGATATTTAATAATAACCTCATCAATCCAACCTTTTAAGTTCTCTATTCTCTTTTTACTACTGGGGTGTGTGCTTAAAAAAACCGGAATTTCTTTACCTTTTTTATTTTGAGACATTCTCTTCCACAATTCTACAGACTCTCGAATGTCAAAACCAGAAAGAGAAGAAAAAATTAATCCTAAATAATCTGCTTCTGATTCCTGTTTTCTACCAAACGGATTCATAATGCCTATTTGAAAGATATCCAAGCCAGTATTTTTCCCAACAGTATTTCGTGTTCTATTTATAGCTCCTCCTAGAAAGATGTCAGCTATACTTGTGCCTAGGTTTACAGTCATAGCTTGACTTGCTCTTTCAATAGAATGACGAGCAACTGCATGTGCTATTTCATGACCCATAACTATGGATAAAGCATCTGTATTTTTAGTTACTTTCAACAATCCAGTATATACGGCAATTTTTCCTCCAGGCATACACCATGCATTTACAATTTTATCGTTATCTACTAAAACATATTCCCATTCAAAATTTGTTGTTGGATCATCTTTATTTTGTTTACTAAAAAAAGTACTAACCGCATTTTCCATCTTTTTGCCGATGTTTGTTATTTCCTGAAAAGTTGAACCTGTAGTTATAATTTTAGTTTTCTGTTTGAATTTTTCATAAGCCAATGCTGCTTGTCTATTGATCTTTGCCTCTGAAATTATACTTAATTGCTTCCTTTCAGTGATTGGCACAGTGGTGCAAGATGGTAATATTATTGAACAACAACCACATCCAAATAAGCCAAGAAATTTTCTTCTGTTTATGTTATACATATAGAGATTCATGATCTTAAATAATAAATTATTAATTGCAATTTTTATATTAATTATAATATTTATTATTTATTCAAGTTATTCTTAAAATGCAGAAAAATAATATCAAAAAATCCTTATTTTCGAGAATAAGAAATAATTTTATAGCTGGCGTAGTTGTGTTGATACCAATCGGCATCACTCTTTATTTAACACTCTTTTTTATCAGAGTTTCGGGTAACATTATACCTAAAGAAATAAACCCAAATAATTATCTACCATTCAACATACCAGGATTAGAAATTATAGTTGCCCTCTTCTTTATAACAATAATAGGCTGGCTTTCCCTTTCTTTTTTAGGTAAAAAATTTTTTGAACTATTTAATAATATACTTAAAAAAATTCCAATTTTAAGAACAATATATTCTGCTATTGGTCAAATGACTGAAAGTTTTACCAAAACAGATAACAACGAAAAAAGTGTTGTTTTGCTAGAGTATCCAAGAAAAGGTATTTGGGCCGTTGGATTTGCTACTAAAGAAAATCAAGGTATAATTAGGAATAATATCAAAGAAGATGTTATAAATGTGTTTGTACCAACTACACCTAATCCAACTAGTGGTTTTCTTTTAATGGTACCTAAAAAAGATTTAATATATTTAGATGTTTCTTTTGAGCAAGCTTCAAAATTTATAGTTTCAGCTGGGACAACCAATATTAACTAAATATCATTCACATTTATTATTTCTGCTTTATCAAATAATTTTAATAAAAAATTGTATTTTTTAATTTCACTACTCTCAATTTTTTTAATAAATGCCTCTGCTAGTTTAAATAAATCCTCATGGATTAAAGGATCAGCAAATCTAAAGTTTTTCAAACCACTTTGCTGATATCCTATTAAGTCACCGAAGCCTCTTAATTTTAGATCTTCCTCTGCGATATAAAACCCATCATCAGTTTTTTTTAAAATCTTTAATCTTTTAATTGAATTTTTACTTAGAGCTTCCTTATACAAAAGCACACAAA
>CACATS010000040.1 GCA_902535505.1 uncultured Pelagibacteraceae bacterium
TGATTCACTCAAAAGCTGCATCTTATTTAAGTGAAGTATTCACCGCTCCAACACAATGGAATGCTTGGAGATATGATAAAAGTTTTACACAAAAATTAGTTAACTTTGTACAACTAGAAGTTACATTAAAGCCAACTCAATCCTACGCAGTTAAAAATAAAGTAAGACCTTTTAGTTGCGGAGGGTCTTTAGCCTCTGATTATCAACAAATCGAGATAACTAGAAAGTTCAACTAAAAAGTTATCATTTTAATAAATTTGTAACATATCTGTAATAATTAAGAGTCCTCTTAATTTTATGAATCCAATATTTGTTAATTAATTAATAAATGAAAGGATAAACAATGAAAAAACTATCAATCGCTTTAGCTTCATTAGTTGCAATGTTAGTTGTAACTTCTGCTCAAGCTAGAGATCAGATTAAAATCGTAGGTTCTTCAACTGTATTCCCTTATGCAACAATCGTTGCTGAAAGATTTGGTTCGTCTGGTAAATTTAAAACACCAGTAATCGAGTCAACAGGAACAGGTGGTGGAGCTAAATTATTCTGTGCTGGAGTTGGTACAGAGCACCCAGACATAACAAATGCATCTAGAGCTATGAAGGCTAAAGAGTATGCGCTATGTCAAAAAAATGGTGTTGAAGAAATCGTAGAGATTACAGTTGGTAACGACGGAATAACGTTAGCTTATTCTAAAGATGCTAAACCAGTAAACTTTACAAAAAAACAATTATGGGCAGCATTAGCAAAAGAGGTTGCTAAAGATGGTGCGTTAGTACCAAATCCATATAAAAATTGGAGTGATATCGACCCATCATTACCAAACTACCCTATCAAAGTTATGGTGCCTCCAGGAACATCAGGAACAAGAGATGCTTGGAATTCATTAGTAATGAAAAAAGGTATCGATGATGCTTCTAAAAAAGCTGGCGCTAAATATAAAGCGTTAAGAGAAGATGGTGCGGTAATTGAAGTTGGTGAGAACGACTCACTTATTATTCAAAAATTAGCTGCGGACAAAGAAATGTTCGGTTTCTTTGGTTTCAGTTATTTCTTAGCTGCAAAAGATAAATTGCAAGCTGCAAGCATTGAAGGTGGTCAACCAAGTCTATCTTCGATTCAAGATTACAGTTACGCAGTTGCAAGACCTTTATTCTTCTATGTGAAAAAAGCTCACGTGGGCGTTGTACCTGGCTTACATGAATTCGTAAAAGAGTTCACAAGTAAAAAAGCTATGGGTAATAAAGGTTATTTAACTGATATCGGGCTAGTACCTCTAGATGGCAAGTTATACAAAACATCTAGAACTAACGCTACGAAGTTAGTTAACATGCCTGCTAAGAAGTAGTAGTATCAATTAAACAAAAAGGGGGTATTTTACCCCCTTTTTATCTCTGGAAGCTCAATATGAATTTAATACTTGTAACTTTTATTATTCTCTTAGCTTTCACAAGTTATTATTTCGGTAGAAAAAAAGCTCTAGTTATTCAATCATCACAAAGACTTACGGCATTACCAAAATTTTATGGATATTATTTAGCTGCTTGGTGTGCTGCACCAGCATTAATAATTTTTGCTCTTTGGTCAGTTTTTGAACCATCAATAGTTAAAACATTTATTTTACAAGATTACACTGATCAGAACTTAACTAAAAATGAGCTTCAGCTTATTTACACAAAGGTTAAAGCATTAGCCGCAGGAACTTACACGGGAAATATTACTAATTTTCTAGATGAGTCTGCTAATAAGTACATTCAATTAAAAGGAATAGCTAACAGCGCTAAAGTAGCAATTATTTTAGCAATTTTAATTTTCTCTCTGAGTTTTGCGTATAGATCTGTTCAGAAAAATGATCGAATGAGAGAACCAGTAGAAATTTTTCTTAAATGGGTGTTATTTGTTGCATCATTAGGCGCAGTTTTAGTTACAATCGGAATAGTTTTTTCACTTTTATTCGAAGCGATTAGGTTTTTTCAAGCAGTAAAAATCTTTGACTTTATATTCGGAACTCATTGGTATCCTGCTAAAACTTTTGTAAGAGATGGCCAACCAGATCCTGAATTAATGAAGGATGCTTTCGGAGCTGTGCCTTTATTTGCTGGAACTTTTTTTATTGCTTTTATTGCAATGTGTGTTGCCATCCCCATAGGTTTGCTGAGTGGGATATATCTATCTCAGTATGCTGGAAGAGGCGTAAGAAAATATGCGAAACCTATTATTGAGATTTTAGCTGGTATTCCAACAGTGGTATATGGTTTTTTTGCAGCTTTAACCGTCGGTCCTTTTGTTAAAGAAATTGGTAACGCTATGGGTTTAGAAGTTTCAGCGGAGAGCGCTTTAGCTGCAGGAGCAGTTATGGGAGTAATGATAATTCCTTTTATTTCAAGTCTAAGCGATGACGTTATGACGGCAGTACCTCAAAATTTAAGAGATGGGAGTTACGCAATGGGCGCAACAAAATCTGAAACTGTAAAAAAAGTAATTTTTCCAGCAGCCCTACCTGGTATCGTAGGTTCGATACTTTTAGCAGTATCGAGAGCGATAGGAGAAACAATGATTGTTGTAATGGCCTCAGGACTAGCGGCTAATCTTACAATGAATCCACTTGAGTCAACTTCTACCATTACAGCGCAAATTGTAGTAATTTTAATTGGAGACCAACAATTTGGAGATCCAAAAACTCAATCAGCTTTTGCATTAGGAATATCTTTATTTATAGTAACTTTATTCTTAAATGTAATCGCTCTTTCAGTTGTTAAAAAATATAGGGAAAAATATGAATAGTTTTAAGAAAAATTTATTAAAAAAAAGATATAACGCTGAAAGAAGATTTCAATGGTATGGCAAAATAGCTATAGGATTAGCTTTAAGCTTTTTAGCAGTTTTTATGTTTCAGATATTTTCAAAAGGTTACTCAGCTTTCCAAAAAACTTGGATAGTAACAGAAGTTCATTATGATAAAGAATTACTTTTAATCGATGCAGAAAGCCCATCAAAAGATGATTTAGAAAATGCAGACTATTATGATGTTGCTTACAAAGCTATGACCTCATTAGATCCTGGACTTCCTGAAGAAGAGGATCGTCAATTGATACAAATGGTTTCGTATAAATATGAGGCAGAGGTTAAAGATCTACTTTTAAAAAATCCAGACTATCTAGGTAAAATAGTGCCCATAAAATTAACAGCTTCTGATGATGTTGATCAAGTTCATAAGGGAAATTATCCAAGAGA
>CACATS010000041.1 GCA_902535505.1 uncultured Pelagibacteraceae bacterium
AATCCTATTTTTAGGAAACCTTATTGCTACAGTTTTTAAATTTGAATTGGCAAAAGGGGTAATTTTTGAATTTTTACTTTTTTTTAAAATGAAAGTTAAAGGCCCTGGACAAAACTTTTTGTAAAGTAAGAAAAAGTTTTTATTAAAAATGACATCTTTTTGGGCATCTGAAATATTATAATAATGAATAATTAAAGGATTTTTTTTTGGTCTCTTTTTTAATTTAAAAATATTCTTTACTGCTTTTTTGGAGTAAGCATTTCCTGCTAATCCATAGACTGTCTCAGTTGGAATAACTACTAAATTGCCTTTACTAAGATATTTAACAGTTTTTTTCAACATTCTTATATTAAAAGAATAAATATTTGAATAGAAGTTTTTCATAATGTAATTATTATTTAACTTATGAAAATTGAAAATATTCCAGCTGGAATAAAAAGTAAATCCTTAAAAGAGGCTAGAGACGAAATCAATCAAATACTTACAAAACTTGAAAATGAAGATTTTGACTTAAATAAGACTGAGGAAATGTACAAAAGATTAATAAACTTGAATAAACATGTAGAAAGTCTTTTTAAGGTAAAATCAAAAAAAATTTAGGCTCCTGATGACAATTGAGTTAAAATTAAAAAATAATGCAAAAAAAATTGATAGATTTTTGCTTAAGTTCTTAAAAAAGCAAAAAAAATCTTTGCTAATTGCGCCAATGAAGTATGGAGTTATATCAGGTGGCAAAAAAATTAGATCTACAATTATTTTTGATACTGGCAAAATATTAAAAGTAAACGAGAAAAAACTTTTAAGTGTTTGTACTGCAGTTGAATGTATTCACTCTTACTCTCTAATACATGATGATTTACCATGTATGGATAACGACCTAACAAGGAGAGGCAAACCATCAACACATAAAAAATTTGGTGAAGCTACAGCAGTATTGGCCGGCAATTCTCTTTTAACATTAGCTTTTGAAATAATTTCAAATAAAAAAAATTTTTTAACTCCTAAACAAAAAAACGAAATAATAAACTTATTATCTCATTGTTCCGGACATACAGGAATAGCTGGAGGGCAGGAATTAGATTTAAAATTTGAAAACAAAAGAAAAAATCTTAGTCAAATTATAGATATGCAGAAGAAAAAAACTGGCAAGTTATTTAATTTTTGTATTCAATCAGTTGCCATAATTGCAAATAAAAATTCAAGAAAAAGAGAACTTTTAGGAAAACTTGGTGAAGAAATAGGTTTTTTGTTTCAACTAGCTGATGATTTTTTAGACTTAAAGGGTTCAAAAAAATTATTAGGAAAACCAATTAAAAAAGACAATAAAAAAGGAAAATCAACCTTAATTAATCTACTAGGTTATAAAAAAGCACACAAGTATGCGGAAAACTTAAAGAAAAAAATATTGCTTAAGTTAAAAAAACATGGAAAAAATAGCAGACATTTAATAGAGACAATAAATTTTATTAAAGAAAGAAATTTTTAATGGCTAGACTTATCAATCAAATTAAATTCCCTCATGATTTAAGGAAGTTTAAAAAAGAAAATTTAAAACAAATTTCTGAAGAGCTTAGGGATGAATTAATTGAAGTTGTTTCAGAAACCGGTGGTCATCTTGGAGCTGGTTTAGGTGTCGTAGAACTTACAGTCGCTTTACATTATGTTTTCGATACTCCAAAAGATAAATTAGTGTGGGACGTTAGTCACCAATGTTATCCTCATAAAATTATTACTGGAAGAAGGGATAGGATTAAGACTTTAAGAAAGGGCGGAGGTTTGTCAGGATTTACAAAAAGGACCGAAAGTGAATACGATCCATTTGGCGCAGCTCATAGCTCAACTTCTATTTCTTCAACACTTGGAATGGCAGTAGCAAAGAAATTATCTAATAATAATAATAATGTAATTGCCGTAATTGGCGATGGAGCAATGAGCGCTGGAATGGCTTATGAAGCAATGAATAACGCAGGTGCTTTAAAGTCAAATTTAATTGTTGTGTTAAACGATAATGATATGTCAATTGCAAGACCAGTTGGTGCAATGAGTAAGTATTTAGCTAATATTCTTTCAGGGAAATTGTATTTCAATTTTAGAGAGACAATAAAAATGGTTATATCTGCTTTTTCAAAAAGGTTTAGCCAAAAAGCAGGTAAAGCTGAAGATCTATTAAGAAATATAGTGACTGGAGGAACTCTATTTAGTGAATTAGGATTTTATTATGTTGGACCTATTGACGGACATGATGTCGAAAGTCTAGTTCGAATATTTGACAATGTGAAGAATTCTAATCACCAAGGTCCTGTATTAATACATGTAAGAACAGAAAAAGGAAAAGGCTATAAACCAGCTGAAGACTCCGGTGATAAATATCATGGAGTTTCCAAATTTAATGTTTCAACTGGTGAGCAAACTAAATCAAGATCTAATACTCCGTCATACACAAAAGTTTTTGCAGAAACTTTGATTAAGCACGCTGAGCAAGATACTAAAATAATTGGAATTACAGGAGCAATGCCCTCTGGAACTGGATTAAACCTTTTTGGAAAAAAATTTCCTGATCGAACCTTTGATGTTGGTATTGCCGAACAACATGCTGTCACATTTGCTGCAGGATTAGCTACTGAGGGTTATAAGCCTTACGCGGCTATTTATTCCACTTTTCTACAAAGAGCTTATGATCAAGTAGTACATGATGTTGCATTGCAATCGCTACCTGTGAGATTTGCAATTGATAGAGCGGGATTAGTTGGAGCAGATGGACCAACTCATGCAGGATCTTTTGATATAACTTATTTATCTACTTTACCCAATTTTGTTGTCATGGCTGCAAGCGATGAAGCAGAACTTGTTAAAATGATTAACACTTCAGTGGAAATAAATGACAGACCATCTGCTTTCAGATATCCGAGAGGAAATGGTGTAGGTGTTCAACTACCATCAATTAAAGAAGTTTTAAAAATTGGAAAAGCAAAAATTATTCAGGAAGGAAAAAAAGTAGCTTTATTGAACTTTGGA
>CACATS010000042.1 GCA_902535505.1 uncultured Pelagibacteraceae bacterium
TTTTAAGAGAGTTTTCCTGGCCATCATCGCAGGAGAGTAAATAGTCTTTATTATTAAATTTAACGTTTATGTTTGCCATTTTTCTATTTCGGAGACTAAACTCTGCGTTTCCTTATTTAATTCCTCAATTTCTTGATTAAAATTTTCTTCCAAATCTGATTTTTTTTTAATTTCCGATTGTAAATTCGTAATTTTATCTCTTAAATACTTATGTTCTCTAAGTAATTCTGCGTTTTTTTTTTCAAGTTGATCTTTTTGTCTTAAAATTTCGTTCTTCTCAGATTTAATTTTTTCTAATTCATATGTTGGTTGTGAATAAGTTAAAGTTAGTGAATTAAGTTTATTTATTAGATGATTTAAATTTTTTTCTTTCTTCTCAATTATGGTCATAAAATATTATATCATATTATTGATATACTTACTTTAAGTCTATATATGTAATTAAAAGTGAGCACAAATTTTAATCAATTATCAAATGCAATAAGATTTTTATCTATTGACGCTGTGCAAAAGGCTAACTCGGGGCATCCTGGTATGCCAATGGGCATGGCGGATGTAGCCACGGTTTTATTTAAATACCACCTGAGGTTTAATCCAAAAAATCCTAATTGGATTAACAGAGATAGATTTATTTTATCTGCCGGACACGGTTCAATGTTGCTTTACTCTCTTCTTTACCTTACTGGTTATGAAAGTATTTCGATTGATGACATAAAAAATTTTAGGCAATTAAATTCAATTTGCGCCGGACATCCTGAATATAAAAAAGGAACTGGGATTGAAACAACAACAGGTCCGTTAGGACAAGGATTGGCTAACGCAGTTGGTATGGCTATTGCGGAAGAAATATTTAGGAAAAAATTTGGTCAAGCAGTTATTAATAATAAAACTTATGTGATCGCTAGTGATGGAGATTTAATGGAAGGAATAAGTCACGAGTCAATGAGTTTAGCTGGTCATCTAAAATTAAAAAATTTAATAGTATTTTTCGATAATAACAAAATTTCAATTGATGGCTCTACCTCATTAAGTGTTTCAGACAATTACAAAAAGAGATTTGAGTCATATGGTTGGAGTTTTCAAGAAATTAATGGTCATAATGAAAAACAAATATCTAAAGCTATTAAAAAAGCGTCAAAATCAAAAAAACCGACAATTATTTCTTGTAAAACTATTATTGGTTTTGGTTCGCCAAATAAATCTGGCAAAGCTTCATCTCACGGTTCTCCCCTAGGTCATGATGAGATATCTTTAGTAAGAAAGAAGCTTAAGTGGAATAGTCAACCATTTGAAATTCCAAGAGAAATCTTTGATGAATGGAGAGAAATAGGGAAAAAAGGTGATCAATTAGAACTTAAATGGCTTGAAACAGTAAATAAAAAAAATCCTAAAATTAAAAGTGAGATTGCTAAAGTTTCTGAAAAATTTGATTTTACAGGTTTGGAGAAGTTAATTTTTGAGGAAAAAGAAAAAAATTATGAAGCTAAACCTAGTTTAGCAACAAGACAATGTTCAATGGCCACAATAGAAAAAATTTCATCTTTTCTTCCTCAGTTAATAGGTGGTTCAGCAGATCTAAGTGGTTCAAATAATACAAAAACAAATAATTCTAAAATTATTAACAGTAAAAATTTTAATGGTAACTATATTCACTACGGTGTAAGAGAACACGGCATGGCTGCAATTATGAATGGTTTAGCACTTTATGGTGGATTAATACCTTACGGTGGAACGTTTTTAATATTCTCAGATTATTGCAAACCATCTATTAGACTTTCTGCTTTAATGGGCCTAAAAGTAATCTATATTTTTTCACATGACTCTATTGGCCTTGGTGAGGATGGTCCAACTCATCAACCAATTGAACAGCTCGTTGGTTTAAGAGCTATACCAAATTTAAATGTATTTAGACCAGCAGATATTAATGAAACTCTTGAATGTTGGGAAATAGCTTTAAAAAGTAACAACACCCCAAGTGCTATTGCTTTATCAAGGCAAAAGGTACCCTACATCAATCCTAATAACTCTAAAATTAATAAGTGTGAAAAAGGAGCTTATACTGTTAGTCTTACTTCTCACGAAAGTAAAGTAACATTAGTTGCCTCCGGTACTGAGGTGGAGTTAGCCTTAAAAGTTCAAGATAATCTCAAAGAAAATAATATTCACTCAAAGGTCGTATCCATGCCTTGCATGGAGCTTTTTGACAAACAGCCTGAAGAATACCGTAGAGAAATTTTGGAAGAAAACACTTTAATCGTAACATTAGAAGCTGGAAGTATTATATCTTGGCAAAAATATATTAAAGATAAAGGTTTTAATTTAGGTATAGATAAATTCGGTGAAAGCGCTCCATATAAAGAAGTTTACAAACATTTTAAACTATCAGAGGAAGATATAACAAATTTTATTCAAAAAAAATTGAGAGAATAATAAAAATTAATGGGTGAAATAAATTTCTTTCCCGAAAATTTAGAAATTAGGGATCAAAAAGTAATCCTCAGATTAGATTTAAATGTCCCTATTAAAAATAAGATTATAACAGACGATACCAGAATAACTTTATGCCTTCCATTTATTAATAAATTAATAGAAAAAAAAGCAAAAATTATAATTATCAGTCATTTAGGTCGGCCAAAAGGAATTAATATTTCAGAGTTATCTTTGATGCCCGTCTATAAATTTCTTAAAAATATGCTTAAAACGAATGTATATTTTTTTAGAGGAACTTTTGATAATGAAACTAATAAAAAATTTTCTTATTTGAAAGGAGGCGATGTAATTCTAATAGAAAACATAAGATTTTTTAAGGAAGAGACCGAAGATGACGAGGGTTTTGCAAAAAAATTAGGGTCACTTGGAGACATTTACATTAATGATGCATTTTCATGTTCTCATAG
>CACATS010000043.1 GCA_902535505.1 uncultured Pelagibacteraceae bacterium
AAAAAAACATCAGGTTATTTTTAGGTCTCGTAATTGCAAAAATTATTACAAAGTTGAAAATCTTTATAAATTTCTTTTAGCAGAAAAAAATAGTTTTATTTTTGAGTCTGTAGAAAAAGGAACTATAAGGGGAAGGTATACAATTATAGGTCTCAATCCCGATAAAATCTGGGATATCCGTAATAGCGTGGTAAATTTAGATAATAATGGAAAAATAAATAAGATAAAAACTAATCCATTAAAATATCTAAATAAACTTATTAATGAATTTAAAATAGAAATTCCAAAAAAACTACCGGGTATGGCTTCTATGCTTGTTGGATATTTTTCTTACGATATAATTCGATATATTGAAAAAATTCCTGACAGATGCAAAGATGATTTAAAAATTCCAGATGTGAGAGTTTCTCGACCAAGGAATTTGGTCATTTATGATAACGTCGATAAAAAAATCCATTATGTTGAAAATGTTTATGCTGATACAAAAATTAAAGATTATAATGGAACATATAATGAGATTCTAAGGAAATTTGAACTATATGAAAATTTTGAAAATATAAAACTTCCAAGCCAATTCACTTTTAAATCTAATAAAAATGTTATCAAATCGAATACTTCTAAAAAAAAATTTAAGATACTTGTAAGGAAAGCTAAATCTTATATTAAAAAAGGTGATATTTTTCAGGTAGTTCTTAGTCAAAGATTTGAGAGAAAGATTAATAAAAGACCTATTGAGATCTATAATTATCTTAGAAAGTCAAACCCATCTCCTTTTATGTTTTATTTTAATTATAAAGATTTTAATGTGCTTGGTAGTAGTCCAGAAATATTAGTAAGGCTTAGAAAAGGTGAAGTCACTGTAAGGCCGATTGCGGGGACAAGACCTAGAGGAAAAACAACCAAAGCAGATAATAAGAATGTTTCTGATCTTCTTAAAGACAAAAAAGAGTTAGCAGAGCATCTTATGCTTCTAGATCTTGGAAGAAATGATGTTGGAAAAGTTTCAAAAGTAAATACTGTAAAGGTAACTGAGAGATTTAAAGTAGAAAAATATTCCCATGTTATGCATATTGTATCTAATGTAGTTGGCAAGTTTAATAATCAATCTTCAATCTTTGAAACATTACTCTCAGGTTTTCCTGCAGGAACAGTAAGTGGTGCACCAAAAATTAGAGCAATGGAAATAATTGATGAGCTTGAAAAAAATAAAAGAAAATTATACGCTGGTGGTATAGGTTATTTTACACCTAATAATGAATTTGACACTTGTATTGCTCTAAGAACAGCTCTTATTAAAAATAATAAATTTTATGTTCAAGCTGGCGCAGGAATTGTTGCTGATAGTAAACCTGATAAAGAGTACGCAGAAACAGTTAATAAAGCTAAAGCTTTAATGAAAGCGGTAGATTAAATGAAAATTTTATTAATAGATAATTATGATAGCTTTACTTATAATTTATATCATTATATTTCTAAAATTAAGAAGAATGTTGAAGTTATCAGAAATGATAAAATAGATGGTAAAACAATTTTAAGCAAAAAATATGATAAAATTGTAATATCCCCAGGACCTGGCAATCCTAATCAAGCTGGGAATTGTCTTAAAATTGTTAAAGAGGTTCATAAAAAAGTTCCTATTCTCGGAGTTTGTTTAGGGCATCAAATCATAGGTCAAGTTTTTGGTGGAAAGATTATTAATGCTAAAAATTTAATGCATGGAAAAACAAGTAAGATTAAGCATAATAAAAAAGGTTTATTTAAGAATATTCATAATAACTTTGAAGCCACTAGATATCATAGTTTAGTTGTCGATCGTAATAGATTACCAAAGAATTTGTTAATTACAGCTGAAACTAAAAACAAAACAATTATGGGATTAATGCATAAAGATTATGATATTCATGGGTTTCAATTTCATCCTGAAAGTATAAGTACTAAAGTAGGTATGAAGTTAATTAAAAACTTTATAATAAATTAAAATGTCAAATTTTAAAGAAAGTTTAAAAAAAGGACAGAACCTTACTTTTGAGGATAGTAAAGCTCTTTTTAACGAGCTTATGGAGGGTAATTATGATGAAAATTCAATTGTTGAAATTTTAGAGTCTCTTATAAAAAAAGGCGAAACAAAAGATGAGTTAGCTGGGGGGATATTTGTGTTGAGAGAAAAAGCTACTAAAGTTAAAACTGATCAAAGTACCATAGATACATGTGGAACTGGGGGCGATGGACAAAACTCTTTAAATATTTCAACTGCAGCAGCTATAGTTTTAGCAAGTATGGGTGTAAAAGTTGCTAAGCACGGTAATAAAGCTGTTTCTTCAAATTGCGGGTCTGCAGATGTATTAGAGGCTTTAAAAATAAATATTAATTTAAAACCTGACGAGGCTGAAGATAGTTTAAAGAAGTTTAATTTTGCTTTTATGTTTGCGCCTAATTATCATTCAGCAATGAAACATGTGGGACCTGCTAGAAAAAAAATGGGAAAAAAAACAATTTTTAATTTAATTGGTCCTTTAAGTAGTCCGGCACAAGTAAAAAGACAAGTTATAGGAGTATTTGATAAAAAATGGATGAAACCTTTTGCAGCGGCGCTTAAAGAAAATGGGGTCGTTCACGCTTTTATTGTTCATAGCGAAGACGGTATGGATGAGATATCACCATTTGCAAAAACAAA
>CACATS010000044.1 GCA_902535505.1 uncultured Pelagibacteraceae bacterium
GCCAACTGGTAATTTGGATTACAAAACTTCAAAGGAAATATTTTCTCTATTTTTAAAATTAAAAAAATTAAAAAAAACAATTATATTTGCAACTCACAATAGAGAACTTGCTAACAGGGCTGATTACAAGTTGTTTATTTCTGATGGTAATATAAAACGTGTTGATGCACGTCAAAAGTAAAAGTTTTAACAACATTAAAATTCATACTCAATATTCTATTTGTGAAGGAGCCATTAAAATTGATGATTTAGCTGATTATTGTAAGAACAATAAAATAAAATCACTTGGCTTAGCTGATAGTCTTAATTTGTGTGGTGCATTAGAATTTTCGGAAAAATTATCTAAGGTAGGTACCCAACCAATTATTGGAACTCAAATAAATTTAAAAGATCAAAATATTATTGGAAAGGTAAGTTTATACGCACAAAGTGAAGAAGGTTATAAGAATTTAACTAAACTATCATCACTTAGCTATTTTAATAGTAAAGAAACAGAAGTACCGTCATGCCAAGTCAAAGATCTTATTGCTCACAATAAAGATCTTATTATGCTAACTGGTAATTACAGAGATTTTTTCGGAAAACTATATCGATCAAATAAATTAAAAAAAATAAATGAGTTAGTTAATTCAATTAAAAGTCACTTTCAAGATAGATTTTATTATGAAATTCAAAGACATAATGAGAACGATGAAAAAAATTTTGAAAACTACCTTTTAAATAGCTCAAATTTATTAAATATTCCAATCATAGCAACCCAGGAGGTTTTTTATATTAACAAAGAAATGTACGAGGCACATGACGCTTTGAGATGCATAGGAGAAAAATGTTTTATCGATGATAAGAATAGATTTCAACTAAGTGATCAGCATTTTTTAAAACAACAGGAAGAGATTGTTAAAATTTATTCAGATATTCCTGAAGCTTTAGAAAATAATTATAATTTTCATTTGAGATTTAATTTTAAACCAAAGAGATCAAAGCCAATCCTTCCATCAATAGCTAATAGTCAAAATAAGTCTCCAGTAGAAGAACTTAAAATACAAGCAAATAATGGTTTAAAGCAAAGATTAAAAAATTTTATACAAAAGAAAAATAAATTACAAACTTTTGATGAGTTGAAAGAAATTTATGAGGATCGTTTAAACCATGAGATTAATATTATAAATTCTATGGATTATTCAAGTTACTTTTTAATCGTATCGGACTATATCAAGTGGGCTAAAAAAAACTCAATTCCAGTTGGTCCAGGCAGAGGTTCTGGTGCTGGCTCTTTAGTTGCTTATTGTTTAGATATTACAGATCTTGATCCAATTGAGTATGATCTAATTTTTGAAAGATTTTTAAATCCAGATCGAATTTCTATGCCTGATTTTGATATCGATTTTTGTGAGGAAAAAAGAGATCAAGTTTTCGAATATTTAAAAGATAAATATAAAGGTGGTGTCGCTCACATAATTACTTTTGGAAAACTTAAAGCTAGAATGGTTTTAAGAGATGTTGGAAGAGTGTTAGGGTTGCCCTATGGTTATGTTGATAGACTTTGTAAAATGGTTCCATTTGATCCGTCTAGACCACTTACTCTTCAGGAATCAATAGACAGAGAACCAAGATTTAAAGAAGAAATTAAGAATAATCCTAAAGTTAAAAAACTCCTTGAACTATCTTTGAAATTGGAGGGCTTAAATAGAAATATGGCTACACATGCAGCTGGAGTTGTTATTGCTGGAGATATGTTAGCTGAACGATTTCCATTATACATTGACCATACTTCTAATTTAATTTTACCTTCAACACAGTATGATATGTATTCATCTGAAAATGCAGGATTGGTCAAATTTGATCTTTTGGGCCTCAAAACTTTAACTGTAATCGATAAAACCTTGAAAAGACTACAAACTAAAAATATTGAAATAGATATTCATAAGATAAATCAAAATGATGAAAAAGTTTTTTCTTTGTTATCAACCGGAGAAACTACTGGATTATTTCAATTAGAAAGTACCGGCATGAGAGAAGCAATTAAACAAATGAAACCAAATAAGTTTGATGATATCATCGCGTTAGTAGCTTTATATCGTCCGGGACCAATGAGCAATATCCCAATTTATAATGATTGTAAAAATGGATTGAAAGAGCCAGACTATATCCATCCAGTATTAAAAGAAATTTTAGAACCAACCTATGGAATTATAATTTATCAGGAACAAGTAATGCAAATAGCTCAGACACTTGCTGGTTTTTCAGCTGGTGAAGCCGATATATTAAGAAGAGCAATGGGGAAGAAAAAAAAAGCTGAGTTAGATAGACAAAAAGAGAGATTTATAAATGGCGCGATAAAAAATGGCATTTCAAAAGATGTAGCAAATTTTGTTTTCACCAAAATTGAACCTTTTGCCCAGTATGGTTTTAATAAAAGTCATGCAGCAGCTTACGCCTTAATTGCTTATCAGACTGCTTTCCTTAAAACTTATTATAAAGAAGATTTTATAGCTGCAACTATGTCTACCGAACTAACAAATACTTCAAAATTG
>CACATS010000045.1 GCA_902535505.1 uncultured Pelagibacteraceae bacterium
ATCAAATTATATTGGTCGAAAGTCTCCCTTACAGCTATTAATTGATCATTTTTAGTCTGTAGATTTTTATTTTCAAAATCATCAAACACTTTTCTAGCTATTGAGTGGGTTACATTTGTTACTGCAGAAATGCATCCAGAACATCCAAGTTTTAATCCCTTAAGCAACTTTGCTTCTGATCCTGGAAACATCAAAAAGTTTGAAATTTTTAAAGTTTCAAACAAGTTATAACTCGAGTCTTTGCAACCAATTATGTTTTCTGGAAATGCTTTAACAAGCTTTGTTACTGCTCCAGCTGAAAACTTGTAGCCACTTAATTTTTCAAAATTATATAAGATTATTTTTACTTTAGGTGTTGCAGTTATTATTTTCTTGTAAAATTCAAAAACTCCCTCATCGGTATTTCCTTTATAATAAGCAGGCGGCATAATTAAAAAATCTCTAAATTCGTACTCCATTGCATATTTTATTAAATCAATATTGTCATTTAGAGAATTACATCCAGTTCCTAAAAAGAATTGTTTTCTCAATTTATGGCTAGCGATTTTTGAAATAAATTCTTTTTTTTCTTGCAAAGTAAGCAACTGACTTGCCCCAGTTGACCCAAAGAAAAAAACACCCGTACAACCTTTTTTGATTAAATGTTCACCATGAAAAATGGTGGCCTCAACGTTTAACGTTAAGTCTTTATTTAAAACACTTAAACTAGCAGCGTATACACCTCGTTTTATCATCTTATTGACCCAATTTATTGCAATAAAATATAATATAAGCTTCAAAAATGAAAGTTCTGATTCTCATAAATAAAGTAGGCCTGGGGGACTGTATAATTCACATAAATTATATCCATGAAATTTCAAAAAAATATGGAAAACCCGTTTCAATACTAGCTAAAGAAAATACAAGAGCAAAAGATCTTTTTCTGGATGACCCTCATATTAGTGAAGTGATAACATTAGATCGTTTAAATGATAATACTGGTTGCCATGATGGTCTATATGGTTTTTTTAAATTGGTAAAAGATATTAAAGAAAAAAAATTTGATAAAGTATTCATTTTTAATAGTTCAATAAGATATTTTTTGGTTTGTAAAACTGCGGGTATTAAAAAAATAGCTCAATATCCTTTATTTAAAAAAAAAGGACAACATGTAGTCAATACTGCAAAAATTTTTACTGAAAATGAACTTAATAAAATTTTATCAACCCAACCAAAGCTTTTAATTAGTGAAGAAAAAATTCTAAAAGCGAAAAAAGATATATCTCAAAATCATAAAAATATTGTATTAGGAGTAAGCGCATCTGGGCCAACAAAGCGATGGGGAATTAAAAATTTTATTGAATTAATCGAAAAAATAAATGAAAAATATCCCTCGAAATTTTATTTAGCTGCTGGAAAAAATGATCAACAATTGATCGATCAAGTATTAAACTCTAATCTTGGATCGAATTGTATTTCTTTAAATAATTTAAAGATAAATGAGATGTTGCCTATAATAGCTAATTGTAATTTGTATTGCGGAAATGATACTGGGTTTATGCACATCAGTGCAGCTTTAAATTTAAAGACTGTAGCTTTGTTCATGGATAGCCCGGTTCTTGCTTACGGAAAATACTCAGAAAATATTAATATAATAATTCCAGAGGGTGAGACCGAGGAAACAACAACTCACGATACTTTAGGTGCAAATAAGATTTCTTTTGATAAAGTTTATAATAAATGTGTTGAACTTTTATCTAACTAAAATCAGTTTTAATTATTTTTTCTTTAGCTTCATTTACTAACTGACTCAATCTGGAACTATCCACATTACGGTTCATGTCAGGATGAATTTTTTTTTGTAATTGGTTAGCAGCTTTTAACACTTCTTCCTTACTTGCTCCTCTTTTAAGACCTAATAATTTATAAGCCTCTTCTGACGTAAGATTTGACGAACCTTGAGTTTGACCAAACTGTCCTTGAGAAAACCTTCCAGAATTGTTTTTCATAAACTGAATTAATCTATACAATTGATAAAATTGAAGTGCCGTAAATCCTTTTATTTTTAGCCCAGAAAGCAAGATCAGCCACATAGGAAGACTAAAGATGAATTTGCCACCGATTGTAAATAGAACAGCTAGAATTAGTGATATATAAACTGCGATTTTTTTTACATTAGTGGCTATCTTTTTCGAGCTAGCCCTAGCGAACCAATTTAGAAAAAGGTAGATTACGACGAAAATGATAATTCCCAGCAAAAATAAATTCATATAATTTCTAACTATGAATATACCAAAACTTAAGAAAATAAAGACTACGAAAAATTATCACGGAATTCCACTAGAAGATGATTATTCATGGGTTGATCAGCCAAATATCCTTGAAGTTTTGAAGGATCCTAAAAAGTTGAAT
>CACATS010000046.1 GCA_902535505.1 uncultured Pelagibacteraceae bacterium
AGCAAAAGGTCCATCACATACTTTTACTTTCTCACCAATTTCAAAATTTATGCCTGTTTTTTGAGAAACTGCAGTTTCTGAAACTTGACCTAAAATTCTTTTTATTTCATCATCAGATATTGGCGTTGGTTTATCCGAAGAGCCTAGAAAACCACTAACTTTTTGTAGATTTTTTATCAAATGATAAATTTGCTTAGTTAACTCTATTTTTATTAAAACATATCCAGGAAAAAATTTTTTCTCTTTTTTTGTCCGCTTTCCTTTTTTAACCTCTGTAACCTGATGTGTAGGTACTAAAATTTCTTGCAAATTATCTGTTAATTTATGTTTTTTTAGTTCATCCTTTATTGATTCTACAACTTTTTTCTCAAATCCGGAATATGCTTGAACGATATACCAACTCATATTTTAAAAATTAATTGTTAGGATTATATTTAATAAAAACCTCAGTATTTGGTCTAAAATTAGAAAAAATATAGCAGCGATAGTTGATAGCGCAAAAACCATCACTGCACCCATCATAGTTTCTTTTTTAGTCGGCCAGGTTATTCTAAAAGTTTCTTGTTTAACTTCTTGAATAAATCTTAAAGGGTTTTTCATAAAATTTCCTAAATCTGGCAGGAGCGGAGGGACTCGAACCCACAACCTCCGGTTTTGGAGACCGGCGCTCTACCAATTGAACTACGCTCCTAAGAGTTTATTTTACTATCTTAGTTACTACTCCAGCTCCAACAGTTTTACCACCTTCCCTTATCGCAAAGTTTAAGTTTTCACTCATTGCGATTGGTGTGATTAATTTCACCGTAAATTTTCCATCATCACCTGGCATAACCATCTCAGTTCCAGAAGGCAAAGTAACTTCTCCAGTAACGTCTGTTGTTCTAAAATAAAATTGAGGTCTATATTTTGTAAAAAAAGGTGTGTGTCTTCCACCTTCCTCTTTCTTTAAAATATATGCCTGACATTC
Source organism: uncultured Pelagibacteraceae bacterium (assembly GCA_902535505.1). Lineage (GTDB taxonomy): Bacteria > Pseudomonadota > Alphaproteobacteria > Pelagibacterales > Pelagibacteraceae > Pelagilacustribacter. The sequence goes on from CACATS010000046.1 coordinate 968, forward strand.
AAATTCGGTATGGGGCGTAATTGAACCGGGTTTACAAAGCACTTGGCCTCTCTCAACATCGTCTCTTTCTACACCTCTTAAAAGTGCTCCAATATTGTCTCCTGCTTCTCCACTATCTAAAAGTTTTCTGAACATTTCGACACCAGTACAAACAGATTTTTTTGTATCTCGTATTCCTACTATTTCAATTTCTTCACCAACTTTGATGATACCAGACTCGACTCTTCCAGTTACAACTGTACCTCTTCCTGAGATTGAAAAGACATCCTCTACAGGCATCAAGAAAGGTTTATCCTTAGGTCTATCAGGTTGAGGAATTGTTTCGTCTACAGCTTTCATCAGTTCCATGATTGCGTTTTTTCCAGTGGCTTCATCTTTGCCTTCAACAGCATTCAAAGCTGATCCTTTTATAATTGGAATTTTGTCTCCTGGAAACTTATAGGATGTTAACAGTTCTCTAATTTCTTCTTCAACTAAATCAACTAATTCTTTATCTTTAACAGTATCAATTTTATTTAAGAAAACTACGATTGCAGGAACTCCAACTTGTCGCGCTAATAGAATATGCTCTCTAGTTTGTGGCATTGGACCATCAGCAGCATTCACTACTAGAATAGCTCCATCCATTTGTGCAGCACCAGTAATCATATTTTTAACGTAATCTGCGTGACCTGGACAATCTACGTGAGCATAGTGTCTCTTTTCTGTTTCATATTCTACGTGCGCAGTTGATATTGTAATTCCTCTCTCTTTTTCTTCTGGCGCTTTATCAATTTGATCGTAAGCAACAAAGTTTGCGCTGCTAGAGCCTCCAGCTTCAGATAATACTTTAGTTATTGCTGCTGTAAGTGTTGTTTTACCATGGTCAACATGACCTATAGTACCGATATTACAATGTGGTTTGTTTCGGTTAAACTTTTCTTTTGACATCTATTTTTTCCTCACTTTTTTTTAGTTCTAATTTTTGGAGCGGGTAAAGGGAATCGAACCCTTACATCCAGCTTGGAAGGCTAGCGTTCTACCATTGAACTACACCCGCAATATCCAAACTTATCGCGCTCTTAATTGCTAAATTTTTAAGTTTGGTGGAGGGGGAAAGATTCGAACTTTCGAAGACCGAAGTCAACGGGTTTACAGCCCGCCCCATTTGACCGCTTTGGTACCCCTCCTAATATATTGTGGGGATACCCACTAACTTAAAAGCATTTAACAACAAGCGTTTTATAAGCATTTATGAAATAATTGCAATAAATCATTTTGCCTTAAAATATGCTAGTAATTTGAAAAAATTACTAAAAATCATGAAAAAAACCACTTTTTTCATTGCTGGAAAACATGCTGTCTTAGAGGCCCTTAAAAATCCATCCAGGAAAATTGAAAGAATATTCTTAACAGAAGATGCTCAAAAAAAGCTA
>CACATS010000047.1 GCA_902535505.1 uncultured Pelagibacteraceae bacterium
ACGGAAAAAGGTATATTTTAATGAAAATTTTAGTTCTTGGGGATGCAATGGGATTGTCAGGTAGACTGGCAATTAAAAAACATCTATCAAAAATCATTTCCGAAAATGAAATTAATTTTACAATTATTAATGGAGAAAATGCAGCTGATGATGGAAAAGGAATAACCAAAGAGATTTCTGATGAGTTTTTTTCTTTAGGTGTAGATGTAATAACTTCTGGAAACCACATATGGGATAAAGAAGAAACTACAAAGTTTATTGATAAAGAGCACAGACTTTTAAGACCAGCTAATTTAGCTGAAGGCTCTCCAGGAAAAGGATTTGGAATTTTTGAGTCAAAAGATAAAAAATTTAAAATTGGAGTTATTAATCTAATGGGAAATGTTTTTATGCGTAAAACTAATGATGTTTTTTTAACTGCAAAAGAAATTTCTAAAAAAATTCAATTGAAAAAAAATGTTGATTTTCTAGTCATTGATTTTCACGGAGAAATAACCAGTGAAAAAATGGCAATAGGACATTATTTTGATGGATTATCTACTTGTGTTGTAGGTACGCATACTCATGTCCCAACTGCTGATACAAGAATATTAGAAAAAGGAACTGCTTATCAAACTGATTTAGGCATGTGTGGAGACTATAACTCTGTAATAGGCATGAATAAAGAAAACTCTTTAAAAAAATTTTTTAAGGAAAAAGACGCTGTAAAACATTTTCCTTCTAATGGAGCTGGTACACTATCAGGTGTAATAGTTGAAGCAGATATATCAACTGGATTAGCAAAAAAAGTATACAGATTAATAGAGGGTAAAAATTTAGTAAATTAGTTATGGCAGGTCATTCTCATTGGGCAGGAATAAAACATAAAAAAGGTAGAGCAGACAAAGAAAGATCAAAGATCTTTTCAAAACTTTCAAGAGAAATTACAGTTGCTGCTAAGCTTGGAGATAAAGATCCTGGCATGAACCCTAGGTTGAGAACAGCTATTCAAGCAGCAAAAGCAGCTAATATGCCTAAAGATAATATTAGTAGAGCAATTAGCAAGTCAGAAGGGAGTAGTGAAAAAAATTATGAAAATTTAAGGTATGAGGGTTTTGGACCATTTAATACTGCTTTAATTATTGAAACTTTAACAGATAATAAAAATCGTTCTGCTTCAAGTATAAGAACTGCTTTACAAAAGAACGGTGGAAGACTCGGTGAGTCTGGCTCTACAACTCATATGTTTTTTAATTGCGGAGTAATTCATATTGAAAAAGATAAAATAAAAGAAGAGGAGTTATTTGAATTAGCAACAAATGCAGGTGCCAAAGACTTTAAACAAGTAAATAACATTCATGAAATTATTACAGAAAAAGAGGATTTTTACAAAGTAAAGAGCAAACTTGAACAGAAAATAGAGAAATTTTTATACTCACAAATTGAGTGGAGAGCTTTAAATTACTTAAAACTAGACAATGAACAAAGTAAAAAAATGATTGAAATCTTTAGTATTCTTGAAGAATTGGATGATGTACAAAATGTTTATTCTAACGCAAGTATAATAAATTAATTCTATGAAAATAATTGGAATAGATCCTGGGTTAAGTGGCGCAATAGCGGTGATGCATGATAAGAAAGTAATTAATATGTATGATATGCCAGTAATGGCAGAGGGTAAAAAAAATAAAAGACAACTCAATAGCTCCCAATTAGTAAATATTATTAAAGAAAATATCAACAAAGATGAAGAGACGATTGTAGTTGTAGAACAAGTAAACGCTATGCCCGGACAAGGTGTGACTAGTATGTTTAATTTTGGTCAAACTTTTGGAGCTATAAAGGGTGTTTGTGCTGCTTTAAAATTACCAATTTTTTTTGTAAGACCATCAAAATGGAAAAAACATTTCGAATTAATAAATTCTTCAAAAGATGCAAGTAGAACTAAAGTTATAGAAATGTATCCGACTTTATCAGGTCAATTAGCCAAAAAGAGAGATGTCAATAAATCAGACGCAATTTTGATAGCAAAATTTTATTTTGAAACCAAATTAAAAGATATTTAGCATCATTATCTGAAATACGCCAAATTCATGACACATTCTAAAAGTAATCAACTTTTATGGAACAAGAAATTGCAACTCAAGTCGTTGGATTAGGTGGGGCCACAGACTTCTCTCTTTGGAGTTTATTTTTAAGAGCTGATTTTGTGGTTAAGTTTGTAATTATACTATTAATTTTTAGCTCTGTATTTTCATGGGCTTTAATTTTTGAT
>CACATS010000048.1 GCA_902535505.1 uncultured Pelagibacteraceae bacterium
AAATTTTTGTAGCAGGTAAATACGATGCTATTGCAGAAATTATAAGAGAAATTATAAAAATAATTAAAATTGAATAAAAATTTATCTCATAGGGAAGCTCATCCAAAAAATAAATATCAGATGGAAAAATATCTAAATTAAAAAATTTTGATAAAAAAGTTCTTATTTTCTCAATATTCACTGAGAATAGAATTCCTAATAATATTCCACTCAATGTTGCAAAAAAGCCAATTGTTAATCCAGTCAAAAAAAATGTTTTTTTTATAGATCGATTGGTGAAACCTAATGTTTTCAAAATGGCTATTTCTTTTGTTTTATTTTTAATAAGAATAGTTAAACCCGAAATTATATTAAACGCAGCTACAATTATAATAAGTGAGAGAATTATAAACATAACATTTCTTTCCACCTTAAGAGCGCTGAAAAGAGACTTATTAAGATCAGACCAAGTATAAATGAAATAATTTTCATTTAATTTTTTAATATTCTCCTTGTAAAAATTTGCTTTTAAGGGATCTTCTAAATAAATTTCAATATTTTGATCTTTATCATCTTTATTAAAAATTGATAATGCATCTTCGATGTTTATAAAAATTACATTTTGGTCAAATTCTATAAAACCAGTATTAAAGATACCTGCTACTATAAAATTTTCTTGTTTTGGTAAATTTCCTAGTGGTGTACCTACAAAAGATGAGGTCATTAAATTAATAGTGTCATCTTTTTTTAAATTTAAATTAAACGCAAGCTCTGAGCCGATAAATACTTTATTAGAGTTGAAATTATTTAGATCTCCTTGTGAAGTAAAATTTCCAAAAAATTCTATAATATTTTTTTCACTTTTATCGATACCTTTTAAAATTACTCCCTTAGCTTTATCGTTGCTAATTACAATAGCTTCTCCAGAATAAGACTTGCTTATAGTTATATCTTCAAAATCTTTTTTTAGTCTTGAAATATATCTTTTATCTATTTGAAAACTATTTGGTTGAATGACGACGTGAGGGTTAAGTCCTAGAATTTTTTTAGTTAAATCTGTTTTAAAACCATTCATTACAGACATTACTATTATTAAAATAGCAACACCAAGCATTATTCCTAAAAATGAAAATATTGAAATAACTTTTAGAAACCCTTCCTTCTTTTTAGGTCTAAGATTTCTTAATGAGATAAGCCTTTCTGCTCTAGTAAACAATGTTTTTAATTTTTTATTTTTTTTATGATTTTATCTAGACTCAAAATTTCACTTTTTGAATTTAATTCTTTGAATTCAAAATTATCTTCCTCGGATTTTGATCCTACTATTATTTGATAAGGAACACCAATCAAGTCATGTTTTTTAAATTTATTTGACATATTTTCATCAACATCATCTAACAATACGTCAATATTTTGTTTTTTTAAGTCCTTATAAATTTTTTCAGCCTTTTCAAAGTTTTTTCTGTTATTTTTACTTATGCTTGGCAGGATTACAACATCGAATGGTGAGATGTTTCTAGGCCATTTCATCACATCATTATTATAATTTGCTTCGATAATAGCCCCGACTAATCTTGAAACTCCGATCCCATAAGAACCCATTTTGACAGAAGTTTTTTTTCCATCTTTGTCATCAATCAAACAATTCATTGGTTTTGAATATTTATCACTAAAATAAAAAATGTGACCTACTTCTATTCCTTTTGTAAACATTTGGTTTTCTTTTTTTACTTTTTGATTAAACTCTACTTCTTTATATTTCTCATCAGTCACCGCATAAATTTTTGTAAAATCTTCTCTCATTTTTTTAAGAGAGGTGTCATTAAATTCATACTGGTTAAGATTGATTTCAAAAATATTTTTATCCGCATAAATTTTACTTTCTCCAGTTTCAGCTAAAATTATAAATTCGTGAGAAAGATCCCCTCCTATAGGCCCCGTGTCCGCTGACATTGGAATAGCTTTTAAACCTATCCTACTAAAAGTTTTTAGATATGAGTAAAACATTTTATTATAAGATTTTTTTGCCTCTTCATCCGAAAAATCAAAAGAATAGGCATCTTTCATGAAAAATTCTTTACATCGCATCACTCCAAATCTTGGTCTTATTTCGTCTCTAAATTTCCATTGAATATGGTACAAAATTTGTGGAAGTGATTTATATGACTTAACGCTTGATCTAAATATATCTGTAATT
>CACATS010000049.1 GCA_902535505.1 uncultured Pelagibacteraceae bacterium
CTGGGATTGTTGCTTTGTGAAATATAATAAAGGGGACTCGTTGCTTTCCTTTCTCCAAATTTGCTTATATGCATGAGCAGTTTTTGATGGTCGAAAAGTAAGAATAAATAAATTTAGAATGATTTGCCAGATTATTGGATTAACTTCTATAACTCTTCGATCTGATAAAAATTCTCTTAAATATCTTCGTATGTCCCACCAACTAGTTGAGTCTGGTGTTCCAAGGTTAATAATTAAAACACCGGTTTTACCGAATTTTACATTTGGGTGATTTTTATCCATCAAAGTTCCTATAAAATTTTATTAATTTACTTACTTTATCAGGATCTGTTTCGGGAAGTAAACCGTGTCCCAAATTGAAAACGTAAGGAATATCCTTAAAAGTTTGAATATATTTAGTCGCTTCTTTCATAATATTTTCATCATCTTTTAATAATATTTTTGGACTTAAGCCTCCTTGGATTACTACATTTCTTAACTTTTCTCTTGCCCATGCAGGATCAACGTCTGGGTCCAAATTAATTCCATCTGGTTTAACAATATTATTAAACTCTTCATATTTTTCTTTTATTCCTTTGGGAAAACAAATAGTAGGTATATTCTCTTTTCTACAAAAGTTTAAAATTTTTGCATTGGGTGTGTAGCAATAATCATTTAAATTCTCTTTAGGAATTAAACCTGCCCAAGAGTCAAAGATTTGTATTACATCCGCTCCAGCGTTTATTTGGTTTTTTATATGAACGCACAAAAAATAAATCAGGGTTTCTATTACTTGGTCTAGTGACCTTTTTTTATCTTGAACCTTTTGTAAATTTATTTCTTCTTTACTCTCTTTAGCGTTAAACATGTAAACAATAAGGGTCCATGGTGCACCAATAAAAGAAATAAGTGACTTGCTTTTTGTTAATTTTCTTCTTGTAATATCTACTGCTTTATAAATTGGACTAAGTTTATTTGAAAAATCATTCTTTTTACTCTTTAAGAACTCACTTAAATTAAAATCACTCAGCTTTGGTCCGAAACCTTTTGTAAATCTAACATCTTGCCCTAATGCATATGGAACCATTAAAATATCAGAAAAAATGATTGCAGAATCCAGATCGAATCTTTTAATTGGCTGCAATGTAATTTCTGAGCTAAGCTCACTATTTAAACACAATTTGATAAAATCTTGGTTTTTAGATCTAATTTCTTGAAATTCAGGAAGATACCTACCTGCTTGTCTCATAAACCAAATAGATTTACAATTAATTTTATTTAATAAGATTTTATTAAGATTGCTCATATTATATAAAAGTGTTTTTAAAATATTGTTTATGTAGTAGGCCTTGTTTAATAGTCATATAACTATTTATACAATTTTTATACATAGAAAGATGAATAACTTTCAATAAAAAGTCTTATTTTGAAGACTTTATTAATCTTATAAACATTAGTAAAAAGACATTATTAACATCTAACAAAACGTTTAAATATTGTTAATTAATGTTAATTTTTTTTACTCTTAAAAATAAAAAAGTGAATAAATTTATTTATTAATTATTTATTAACATATATATGAACCAAAAATACAATGTATATCTTGTGTCCGACTCTACTGGAGAAACTTTAGATAGGATATTTCTTTCTTTAAAATCACAATTTTCGAACTTTGATTATGAAAAAAAAGAATTTGCCTTTGTTAGAACCGAGCAACAGATAGACAAGATAATTAAAGAGTGTGTAGACTTGGACAGCTCAATAATTTTATATACAATTGTAGAAACCAAACTAGCGAAGTATATCGCAAATCAAAGCGAAAAAAACAACGTTCCATGTTTCGGCATTTTAGGTAATCTTATTCTGAGTTTTTCAAAACTACTAAATCAAAAAGCAATTCATAAACCCAGCGCACAGCACGTGCTAGATGATGATTATTATAAACGTATAGAAGCAATTCAATTTACTATGGCACATGATGATGGAAAAAAAACAGATGATATACATGATGCAGATGTTATCTTGTTGGGTGTTAGCAGAACTAGTAAAACACCTACCTCTATTTATTTAGCTAATAGGGGATATAAAACTATCAATATACCTCTAGT
>CACATS010000050.1 GCA_902535505.1 uncultured Pelagibacteraceae bacterium
GATTAGAAGAAATAAAGAAAAACAAAATCTAACAAATCATAATATTAACTTTGATTTCTCAAATCCTATTATGGCTAACCTCGCTAAAAAAATAAGCACTTCTAATACCGAAGACAAACAGGAAGAGAAAAATCAAGATGTATTTTATTGGAGCGAAGGAAGTATATCTTTAGGCAAAATAGGTGATAGTAGCATTTCGTCACCAAAAGAAATTAGTACCGATGCATTAACTTTTGGATTTGATAAATTTATAGATGAAAAAAGTTTATCAGGATTTGCCTTCCGATTTGGAAAAAATGATACAGATGTAGGTAATTTTGGGAGTAATTTAGATACAGAAACCTATAACCTGACTTTTTATAACACTACATCTAAAGAAGATGATACTAAATTTATCGATACCCTATTAGGAGTTGGAAGTTTAAATTACGATATTTTAACAGTGCTAGATAATAAAAATCTAACTGCAGAAAGAGAGGGATATCAATTGTATGGAACAATAAGAGCAAAAAACGAGATTAAAAAAGACAATCTTGCATTCATTCCATCTGTTCAACTAGACCTTGGTCGCTCATTTTTAAATGGTTATGTAGAGTCAGGTGCGGGAGCAATTTCAGTCGACAGTCAAGATGTAAGGACAAATAAACTTAGAGCAGCTGTATCTCTAATTGAAGATCTTTCTAAAGATGATTATATTTTCAAAAAACATGGAAAATTTGAATATTCAGCTGATTTAGACCGTTCATCGAATTTTAAATATACTTATGTATCAGATCCTAATACAAGATTTTCCGAAAAATTAAGCTCAGGCGCTCTTCATAATTTAAGTGGCGAATTAGGAATTGATATGGTTTTAAAAAATAACTTTAGCATTTTTCTGATTTATGAACGTGAGCAAGCGATTGGTTATGGTCACACCGATCAAATCCATATTGCTTTAGGTTACTTACCCGATAATAAAGTTAATTACGCTTTAAAAGTCGATGCAAAAGACGATCTAAGATCAAAAGTTTTAATTAGTAAAAAAATTGGAGATTATAAACTTAGTTTTGATCATTCCCATGATTTCCTAAGTGAGGAAGATAATTATTTAAGTTCGATTAATTTAAGTAAAGATTTTTAAGGTATAGGTTTTCTACTATCTATACTTTCACCTGCTTTAAAAGTTTGTCCGGAGTTTAAAACGGTATAAGTATTGTCTGCAAAATTATATTTACAATTACCACCGCCACAAGAAGATGCGATATTCCCACTTGCAGAGGCCCCTTCCGTCATAACCCATCTGTACTTACTACCAGGTTTACCTGGATAAACTTTATTTCCGTTAGCATCTAAAGTGTACCAATTTGGCATAGTGCCATCAAAACAATTTGAACCACAAGCGTGAGCTCCTTGGCCAGCTAACATGTTACCATTTTCATCAACTATTATACCCGCCCCGCTTCCACTATGAGGTGGTTTATAATTATAAATAGTTTGTTTAGGGGCACTTGATGCTGATGCAGTAAGAGTTTGAGTTGAGCATTTATAACTTTCTTCTTTACTCATTTGTTCCGTTCTTTCTGATGACCATTTCGATTCAACAATTTTCGTGTATTTAATATCTTTCTTTTGTGAAATATATTGGACTTGATAAGATCCTGAAACATTGGACGAAGAGATTGCTACAGTTCCTTTATTACACAAATTAGATCCAACAACTTTTTCGTTTTTATCATAAGGATTGGTTAATGTAGATGAATTAAAAAAATTTGAAACTGCATTTACATTCGGCTCAATTAAAGAGTTACAATATTTGTTATTAAATAATTTCGCACTAGGATTAATTCTACAATTGGCTAATTCATTATTCATGGTCTTTACTATTTGATTAAAATTTGATTGTGCTTTTTTATCTTTAGCATTTGAAATGTAGCCATTATAAGTGACAACACCGACTGCAGAAAAAATACTTATCAAAGCAACAACAACCAGTAATTCAATTAAAGCAAATCCATTTTTATTATTCATAATCTTAAAAATATATTATACAATAATTCAATATATCAATTTAAATTATGA